>SKMT01000034.1 GCA_007120915.1 Myxococcales bacterium
ACGACAACACCGGCGCCATCCTGGTGTTCAACCTCCCCGAACTGACCCGCAAAGAAGGAGAGCAGACCCGGGTGTTCGAAAACGAAGTCTACGACAACAACCTGCCGAACTTCGCCGCCTCCGGCGCCATCGTCGCCCTGGTGCCTCCCGGCTCCGGCGTGCTGATCGTCGCCGTACAGGACGTCGAGATCTTCGACAACGACATCCGCGATCACGACTCCATCGGCGTCGGCACCATCAGCTACGAGACGCTGCCCGAGCCCAGTTACGACGATGACGAGTACTATCAGTACGCCGAGCGTATCGACGTGCACTCCAACACCATCGTCAACGCCGGAGAAGACCCCGACGACGTTGCCTCCTTCCTCACCGGCTTCGACCCCATCCCGGCGATCACCTGGGACGGCGTCTACAATGACGATGTCGAATACGACGACCGCTACAACTGCTTCGTCGGTAACGTCGACGACGACGGAGCCCCCGTCGACTTCGGCAACTTCGGCGCCGAGGAAGGCGAAGAGGATGAGGGGCCCGAATTCGACGACGGATGCGAACGCGATCCCCTGCCGGAAGTCGAGTTTTGATACCATGCCCCACAACCACACCACACATTTCACTCTCCCCCTGCTCTGCATCGCGCTGCTCGCCCTGACCGGCTGCGCAGACGACGCCGAAGCTCCCTGTGAACTGCAGCGCGATGACGGCCAGCCCTTCCAGCGTCTCAGCGACTACTGCTTCTTCGACGGCGACCCCGCAGCCCACGAAGGGGGTGAAGGGGTGGTGCCCTTCGAGCCGACCTCCGAGCTGTACTCCGACAGAAGCCACAAACAGCGGTTTATCGTGCTTCCCGACGACGAACCGATCGGCTTCGACAGCTATGAGCGCTGGGACTGGCCCGACGGCACCATCCTCATCAAAACCTTCTACTACCCCCACGATGAGCGCGACCCCGAAGCGGGCCGCGACATCCTGGAGACCCGTCTTCTGATCAACCGCGGCGGCGACTGGGAGCCCGAAATCTACGAGTGGAACGACGACCAGACCGACGCCCATTTGCACAGCACCGGCCGCGTCGTCGACGTCGAATTCACCGACGAAGATGGCGACGACCACCAGATCGACTACCGAATCCCCAACCGCAACCAGTGCGCCGACTGCCACGCCCAGGACGGTGACACCGTCCCCCTCGGTCCCCGAACCCGCCAGTTGACCCACCCCTACGGCTTTGACGACGACCGACCACCGCAGCTCGTCGACATGGACGAGCGCGGCATGTTCGACCAGCCCATCCCCGACATCGACGAACTACCGTCGGTGGCCAACCCCCTGGACGAGTCGGAACAACTCGACGACCGCGCTCGCTCCTACCTCGACGCCAACTGCGCGCACTGCCACAACCCCCAGGGCGACGCCTCATCGACCAACCTGTTTCTCGACGTCGACGAAGAGAGCGACCGACGCATCGGCATCTGCAAAACCCCGGTGGCCGCCGGCAGCGCCTCCGGAGGCTTCGACTACGACATCGTGCCGGGCGAACCGGACGAGTCGATCATGATTTATCGAATGGAATCGACGGACTCCAGCGTGAAGATGCCCGAGCTCCCCATCACCACCGTCGATGAAACGGGGGTACAACTGGTCCGCGACTGGATCGAGCAGATGGAACCGACCGGCTGCGACTGAGGTACCTCCCCCGCCGGCTACCTGTATCATCCTCCCCCGCCGGGTACCGGTGGGGGAGGTGGCCGCGTAGCGGTCGGATTCATCACCATCCTCCCCCGCCGGGTACCGGTGGGGGAGGTGGCCGCGAAGCGGTCGGAGGGGGCGATCGGATTACCCCTGCCTCCCACCCAACATTTCCCGAACCTTCCTTCGATTCTCTTCCACCCTCTTCTGATACCGCTGCTCAAACCGCTTCGCCGCCGTATCGGCCTGATAGCGCCGAAACGCCAGAAGCGTCGCCGCCTCCACGTACTCTTTGTGCGGCACGCCCGGGGGCACCCACCCCTTCTTGCGTCGATTTCTCCAGGAGGGAATGACCCCGGCGTGCTCCTTCGGCAACGTCCCTCGTTGCGCTTCATCGGCCAGATACTTCCCGATGATCTGCTGCTCCCTCATCAGCGAAATCTGGGTGATCACGAACATCGCCCCGGACATAAAAAACACGAACACCATCGCCATCAGCATCGTCTCGTCGGTCATCGTCTCCGACAGAAACTCCACCCCCGAAGCGAAGACCAGGAAGTTCCACAGAGCGTGATTGGCCACCGCCAGCACATAACCGATAATCGGCCACAGCCACAGCCGGGGCCACAACCGGCGATGGCGCACATAGCCGATGGCGTAACCCAAAAGAGCCGTCGAAATCGCGTGCACCAGCGCCGTAAACAACGTGCGCATTACCACCGTGGCGTAGAACACCTCCGGATCTCCGGCGGCCGCAGTGGCCAGGAAATACAGCATGTTCTCCACCGCCGCGAACCCCAGCCCGGCCGCCGCCCCGTAGATCAGCCCGTCCGTCTCGTTGTCCAGATACGGCGTAAACACCAGGAGCACGAAGATCAGCCCCTTCGTAAACTCCTCGGCAAAGGGCGCGATCACCGCCACCATCAGCACATCGGCGTAGGCGGTGGGGATCAGCTCGGCGGCCGGGATGCTCATCGTCACGCTGAGAATGCATCCCAGAAGCGTTCCGCCCACTCCTCCCCAGCAAAATGCGATCAAGACCACCCAGAAGGGCTCCCGCTCATAGCGGTCGAGCCACCAGATGAACACCAGGTACGCGAAGATAATGACCGTCGACACCCCGACGGCCCCAAGTCCCAGCACCAGGTGTTCCATCAACTACTCCCGAAACCTCGGCATTACTCCGATGCCTCTTCCTCACCCTCATCCGGCTCTTCTTCGACCAACTGCTCGACCTCTTCGTCGCTTCGGCTCAGCAAATCCGAGGTCAGCTCCGGCAGCCTCTGGAACTGCCGCTCCAGCCCCCGGACCACATGCAACAGCCCCTGGCCCTCCGGCACGTCCGGATCTTCGCCGTACAACAGCACATACCGCGCCGAGTTGAGCTGTCGGATGTAATGCCCCTTCACGTCGCGGATATTGTTCACGGCGTACTCCATCAACCCGCCGATAGCCAGACTGCCGATGACCCCACCGGCGATGCCGACCGCTCCCATCCACCCCGGCACCTCCGTGCCACCGAGCTTGATGACGGAGCGCCGATAAAAGTCGAGGTGTTTTTTGTAGCCCTCGCCCTTTCCGGTGCCGGCGACAAAGGTCGCCTTGCCAAAAAGCACGTAACCCAGCGTCGCCGGAATCCCCAGCCGCACCCCTGATCGGATCGCCTGGGCGAGCAGCGGATCATGAGCGATCTCCTTTTCCATCATCCACACCAACCGGTCGCGAAGCCCGTCGATCTCGTCTTCGTCGGGCTGGCCACTGCCGCCGGTGTGTTCTTCCAGAAACACGGTCCACTGTTCCTCCTCGAACTCCGAGAACAGCCGGTTGAGCAGACTCTCCAGCTCCGCGGAGCTGACGACCTCTCGCTCAAACGCCTCCGCAAGCTGGTCGTCCGTGTAGGTGGTGGTCGAAAAGTCGGGACCGCCGATGTTCTTGGAGACCCCCGACAACATGTTGCGCGCCGAAATAAAGACATCGGCGATGCCGGTGCGCGGCCCGATCGACCGGCCCATCACCCGCTTGAAGCTCGTCAGGTTGCGGTCCACGAACCCGGGCACCCGCTCGATGGCCTCATCGAAAAATGTGTTGATCTGGGCTTCGAATCGCTCCTCCCAGATCGACGCCTCGGCGCCCTCACTGGTGTCGATCATCGCCTCTGATTCCTGCTGTTTTTCCGTCATCACGTCTCTCCATCATCGCTGGTTTCAACCACCACTATTTCGCCGCGCTCCGCCGCCGTGGTTCACCGGTGTCGCTGCAAAAAATCAACCATTCGCCTCAACCCCTCTTCCAGTGCATCACCGCCTATCGTAAACGCTACGCGCAGGTGACCCAACCCCGCCGGGCCAAACCCTTCTCCCGGCACCACCATCACGTCTTCTTCGTGAAGCAGCGCCCGGGCCAACTGCAGTGTCGTGTCGAACTGGCTCAACCAGGGCCGCACGTCGACAAACAGATAAAACGCCCCGTCAACCGACGGCTCGCTTCCCAACTCGATGCTCTCAAAAGCCTCCAGCACCCGGCGCCGTCTGTCGGCGAACACCTCTCGGGTCGCCACCACCGCCTCATCATGCTCGGCGACGGCGGCGATGGCCGCCCGCTGTGCCGGCGAGGGCGCACAGGTGACCAGATGCTGATGAAACGGCGTCAGCGCCTCGATGATCGCCGCCGGTCCCACCATCCAGCCGAGCCGCCACCCCATCATGTGATGGGTCTTCGACAGCCCCGACAACACCAGCCCTGCCTGCCGGTTGATGCTACGGGTCGACACGAAGGGCCCCTCCCAGACATAGTCCTCGTAGATCTCGTCGCTGATCCATCCGACCCCGGCGTCCTCCAGCGCCGTCAGCAACGCCTCGAGCCGATCGGCGTCGAACACCGACCCCGTGGGATTCGACGGATTGTTCAACACGGCCAGCCGCGTCGCATCGCCGATGCGTTCGACCACCGCCTCCACATCCAGCCCCCATCCCGGCGAATCCGGGGTGGGCGCTGCCAGCGGATAGCGCACCGGGGTGGCCCCGGCAGCGCGAACCAGGTTGTCGTAGGCCGGAAACCCCGGATTGGGCACCAACACTTCATCTCCCGGGTTACACAGCCCCAGAATCGCCACCGCCAGCCCCTCCTGCACCCCGCAGGTCAGCATCACCTCGTCGGCATCGGCATCGGCGTGAGCGGCGATCGCTTCCCTCGCCTCCCGACTGCCCGCGTTGGGCGTGTAGGGCTCGCGCCCGTCGCCGCCGCCGATCGCCTCGCGCACCGCCTCGCTGATCTCCAGATCGGTCTGGCCGAGCCCGAAATCGATGGTCGACTCCCTCATGCCCGCCCGCAGCGAACGGATCATCGTCGGCTCAATCGATCGGGCGGCGCGAGACGGCCGAAGCACATCACTCATCGCAGCAACTCCTCCAGCGCCGTGGCCGCATCGGTGCTGGCGTCGCGGTACTTGATGATCAACAGCGCCGCCATCTGAAGCCCGTGCTCCTCGGCAAATTCTCCGCGGGCCGGTCGGCTGCCGGGTATTACCACCGCCCCCTGGGGAATCCTCAGCGGCTCGTCGTCGCTGGCGCGATAGACCTTTTCGCGCACCAGGTCGTACACCGGCGTGCTCGCCGTGATCACACACCCGGCTCCGATCACCGCCCGTCGGCCCACCTGCACCCCTTCGAACAACCCGGCGTGAGCGCCGACCATCACCTCGTCTTCTACGATCACCGGGGTCTGGTTGATCGGCTCCAGCACCCCGCCGATCTGAGCGGCTGCCGACAGATGCACGTCCTTGCCGATCTGAGCACAGCTTCCCACCAGCGCGTGGCTGTCGATCATCGACCCGTCATCGACGTAACCGCCGACGTTGACGAACGCCGGGGGCATCATCGTGACGTTCTCTCCCAGGTACGAACCGCGTCGCACCGAGTTGCCCCCGGGCACGATGCGCACGTTGCGATCGACCACGGGGATCTTCTGGGTCGGGTAGGTGTCCTTGTCGCTGAACTGCAGCCCCACCGGCGACTCCATCTGGATCGTCTCGCCGAGCCGGAACCCCAGCAATATCCCCCGCTTCACACTGGGCTCGACCTGCCAGCGGTGATCCCCGTTTTCGCCGACTGGACGAGCAGCACGCAGCTCACCGGCCTCCAGAAGTGTCAAAAACTCTTCAAAATCGTCACCGACCCCATCGCCGGGCTGTTCAAAATGTTCGTCAATTCTGTCGAGAATGGGATGGCGTTCAGGCTGGGTATTCATCGGTTCTCCCGGGTCATCAGATCATCAATCCGTCATCGCAGCGCGGTTGTATCATCGACACCCCACCCGGATCTACAACCGGTGGCAGCCCGGTCGTGAAACCGAGCACACTTCATCGCTGCTACCGACCGCTTCCGGCCGATCCAAACGGGCAACCCCTGAAATTGTTCGCTTCTTCAATGGGCGGCGGTTCACGCTACCCCACCGCCGCCGTGCTACAAGCGCAGGATCACTCGTCGTCCGGCGACTCTTCGGGCTCGGCGTCACCGTCGTCTACCGGCGCCTGCTCCATGTCGATCTCCATCTCCCCGCCCTCGGCGTCTTCCATCTCCAGCTCGATCGCCTCTTCGAGTTCTTCGGGGGATACAGGTTCGCCGTCACCGGTCTCTATCTGAAGATTGCCTTCCTCATCCGGCGCCGCCGGCTGCGGCTGTTCGCCGTCGAGCATCTCCAGCGGCTGCTCTCCCGGGGCCATCGACTCGTCGACATCGATCTCTTCGAGCTCGTTGTCCGCACTTCCCTCGTCGATGATCTGGTGGGTCTGAGCCTGGGCCGGTTCATCGGCCTCCATGTCCAGATCCAGCGCCGATTGGGGCTTGCTTGAATACCACGCCAGCGCCATGCTGGTGATCATGAACGATGCGCCCAGCACGACGGTCAGCTTCTCCAGAAACCCTGCCGCGCCCCGGCCACCGAACACTTCCTGGCCCATGGCTGCGGCGCTGCTGAATCCAGCTCCCAGCCCGCCGCCCTTGCCTGACTGAAGCAGGATCACGACGACGATCACGAAGCTCAAAATGATATGTAGAACGAGCAGAAACTGTTCCATAGTGGTCTTGACGGGCCGTAGATGGAATTGTGGTCAGCGCAACGCGCCGGTGCTTTCGAAAATTCGTACCGGAAAGCCGAGGATACTTAACGTAGTGCAAACCTCAACGCAAGTGACGAAACATGAGCGACGATAACGACGCTTCGCCACCACGCCAGTTCGATCAGCTTCTCGATCGGCTCGACCGGGCTCATCGCCGCCTGGAGGCCGCCCACGCCGACGTGCGCGACGCTCAGGCCGAAAGCCAGCGCGCGCTCGGTGATGTCGTCGACAGCATCGGCGATCTCGCCGACGCCGTACGCCAGCTCGTAGCCGATGAGCAGGCCGACGCCGGTGGAGACGAACCGGTCGGCGACGATAAAGCTGACGCAGCCGAAACCGAAATGGCCGAGGCCCAACCGCAACCGGATGGGCACGACCACCCCCAGAACGCATTACCGGCCCGTCTCCATTCCCGAGGCGTACCAATTCCCGACCAGCAGCCTCCCGACGACGACGCCGAACCGGCTGAACCGGGCGAACCTGAGCAGTCACAACAACCCGCCAACCCGGCCTCTCCCCCGGCAACACCGTCTTCTGAATCGCGGCCGGCCCCCGCCCCGGCGGTGCCGATGCACGCCCCCCGGTTGATCGACCGTCAGCTACCGGACAGCCCCTCCCCGTTCAGCGGGCTCGACAAAGACCGGCGCATCG
>SKMT01000690.1 GCA_007120915.1 Myxococcales bacterium
AAACCAGAAGCTCCCCGACGCCTGCACGGCTTCCCTCCCCACGAGCCACGAGTGGGGAGGTGTCGAACAGATGTGAGACGGAGGGGCACCTCGCAAACCAGAAGCCTGGACAACCACCGCCTACGCGATAGTTTCAGCGCTGACACTGACGGCACGAAGTTACGCTGTACCCCCACGGAGTTTCTCATGGAGTTTGTCACCGTCGACGACATCGACATCCCCGCCCTCGGTTTTGGCACCTGGCTGATGGAGGGCGCCGACTGCCACGACGGAGTCGCCCACGCCCTGTCCATCGGCTACCGGCATATCGACACCGCTCAGATCTACGACAACGAAGACCAGGTCGGCTGCGCCATCGACGAAAGCAGTGTTGCTCGCGACGACATCTTCCTGACCACCAAGGTTTGGCGAAGCAACGTCGCCGCCGACGATGTCGCCCCCAGCGTCGAAGAGAGCCTGCGCAAACTGCGCACCGACTACGTCGACCTGCTGCTGATCCACTGGCCCTCCGACACGGTGGACCACGACGAGACACTGCGGGCGCTGCAAAAACTGAAAGACGCCGGCAAAACCCGACTGATCGGGGTGAGCAATTTCACCCCCGCCATGGTTCGCGAAGCGCTGCAAGTCACCGACATCGCCTGCAACCAGGTCGAGTATCACCCCTTCCTGGGCCAACCCGATCTGCTTGAACTGGCTCGGGCCAACGACATGATGCTCACCGCCTACAGCCCCCTGGCCCGCGGGCGCGTGATCGACGACCCGACGCTGATCGACATCGGCGACCGCTACGACAAATCCCCCGCCCAGATCGCGCTGCGCTGGCTCACCCAGCAACAGTGTGTGTCGGCCATCCCCAAAGCCTCCACCCCGGCGCACCGAGAGGCGAACTTCCAGATCTTCGACTTCCAGTTGGACAGCGACGAGATGCAGCGCATCCACGACCTGGATGCGAAACAACGCATACTCGACCCCGATTTCGCCCCCGACTGGGAACGGTAAAAAAAGCGGCTCAACGCACGGGCGAGACATCACGGACCGTTGTTGGAGCCCTGCGAGTCCTGCGCGAAGCTCTCCAGTACCACCTTTAGACTCGCAGGGGCCACGCTCTCGGGCTCTCTACGAACATCGCATTCGGGACATACCGACGCTTCGACGCGCACGCTGTAATCACACTCCTCACAGGGGGTTCGTCTGCGCTCATCGGCGGCCTTTCGGGCCGTCCGAATCGCGATAGCTGTTGCCGCCAGGCCCAGGGCAAACACCAGAAAGAACACCAGCGCCACCAGCGGGAAAAACGGCAGCAATATCAACAAGCCCACCACCCCTCCCGTCTCCACGCGCGCCCACAGTTGCCCGATCGCAAAGTCGTGGGCAAATTGCAGCACCTCCTCGCGCAGCCGCGTGACCACCAGATTGACCGCGATGGCCACCAGTACCACTCCCCCTTGGACCACTGCACCGTGGTCGGTCGTCGTCGCCTCCGCCGTCGCCTGTAGCACTGCGGCGTCATCGACGGCATTGGTCCCCCCCTCGATGAGTGCTTCCGCCTCTGACTCCGGCAAACCCAGTGATGCAAACAAGAAGACCGCTCCCGCCGCTCCGAACACCCCGGTCAGATTGTCGATCTTCAGCTCCCGGGTAATCGCGGCGATATCTGTGTCGTGCTTCGCCAGCATCTCCACGATGGCAAATGCTGCCACCACGATCACCGCCGGTGCCGAAATCAGCCAGTCGTAGCTCTCCGGGACCACCGCCAGCCCCTGATCGACCAGCACAACCACCACCAGTTGAACCACCAGAAGTGTGGCCGCCGGCCTCGCCGAGGCGGCAATCGACGCTCCCAGATTCACCGCCAGGTATCGAATGACCTCAATACTCATTCCAACCACTCCAGCAAGAACGACGAGATCTCGTCGATGGCCGGTACCTCCAGGCTGGCCACAAACTGCACCGCCCCGGCAACGAGGGCTACCGTCAACGTGACGACGCCCACCAGAAGCGCGACCATCACCAGCGGCACAATCCACTCGCCCCACCGAACCGGCTCCCCTCGCGCCTGCCATCTGAGCCGACGGCGCAAAACCGCGAGGCTCCCCTCGACATACACCGCCGTCAACAGCGGTCCAGCCACGGCCAACACCACCGCCGCCGCCCCCACAAACGGCGCGACAACGACGTTGACGACCACCGCCGCCAGAGCGATGACGGCGCCGAGCAATTTCATCGTCATCCGCGCCAGAATTCGCCGTCCCACGGGCAACCACTCCAACCCCCGGCGCAGCACCACCACGTGCAGCACCAACAGCCCGACCACCTGCACCACCACCTGCAACAACGGAACAAACCCGGCGAGAAAACTGCCGACCCCGATCAACCCGTAGCCTTTCCACCTCCAGCGCCGATGCCTGTCGGCCAGCTCATCGACCATCTGACCACCGCTCATCTGCAGCGACGCCCCACACCGATCGCAGTCGTCGCCCACCAGGATCGCCGCGCGGCGCACCCGTTCGGCACACCGCCCACACCGCCCCTGCGACACCAAACTGTCGTGATGAACACTCCGATCCACCGGCTCACCTGCCTGGTCTACATCTGACGTCCCCCACCACAGTATGCCATTGCTAAACCACCGTGAAGCTCTGCGCCCAGACGAACGTCGCATACACCGGGCGGTCTCTCCTGAATCACCTCCAAGCACCTTGTGGCGGTAACTTGTAACTTCGTCGGATTACAGCTCTCGGATTTCGGATGCACTTTTACTTCTACTTCCGTTATCGGACCTCCACACCTCCCATCGAGATTGCGCGACACCCATCCGACGAAAGTAAAAGTACACTTCAAAAGTGCATCTGAAATCCGAAAGAGTGCGGCTTGATTGCGACGACGCAGTTTGCGTACGCAGAAGCGGAAATTTGGGACACGAAGAGCGGAACGCGAAGCGCTGAGGCGCGGAGGCGCGGAACGCGAAGCGCTGGGGCGCAAAACGCGGAGGCACCGAACGCGGAACGCAAAAAATGAACGCTGACCGCGGAAACTGGACGCGAGACGCTGAAAAGCTCGCGAAACCACGCGAAACCGCGAAGATCGTAGCCTCTTCTGGTCTCATGCCTCCTGGTGCCTGGTGTGGGTCTTCATGTCATCCGGTGCTTGGTGTGAAACGACTACATCTTCGTTGTTCCCTGGCATGGGACTGGTCGATCCGGTCTGTCGCCTGTGGGGGCATTCCCGGCTAACACCTGTCGCGGAGGATGAGCCTCCTGACACCGCATGCCACCACAAACTTCGCGACTTCGCTTCATCTTCGCGAGCTCTTCAGCGTCTCGCGTCCAGTTTCCGCGGTCAGCGTTTCGCTTCCGCGTTCGGTGCCACCGCGTTTCGTGACTCAGCGCCCCAGCGCTTTGCGTCCCGCGCCTCCGCGCTCCGCGACCAGCGCCCAGTGCTTCGCGCTCCGCGCCCCAGCGTTCCGCGACTCGGTGCTCCAGCGATTCGCGTGCCGCGTCGTCGCAATCAAGCCGCACCCAATCCGAAATCCGATGAAGGTGCCGCAGCCCCCCGTCCCCTGCGGCTAACCCGGGCACTTTAGATGACCACCACTACAGCGCCTGATAGTCGAGCAGCAGCTCCAGCGCCGACCGGTAGTCACTGGCGACGTTCAGCGACCGCACCAGCGCCACGAAGCACTGCCACTGATCGGGGTCAGTCTCAGCGCCGAGGTCGTCCATCGCAGTGAGCATGGACGTCACTATCGCGTCGGTGGAGTCGTCGGGGCACACCCGCGCGCGGCCCTGATTGGCGCCGTCGGGCATCTGTTGGGCGTTCGGGGCGACGACGAACAGCCCCACCGGCGGGGTCTTCCAGCCCTGCCAGCTCTGCTCGTCGAGGGAGTCGACCAGAACCTGCCTGGCCAACTCCAACTGTTCGACCTGATCGACGATCGCCTCTTCCAGCGTTTTGTCGCCCATCGCCGAGGCCATCCCGCAGATCAGCGCGCCCCGTCGCGGATGCATGGCGATGTCGATCTCGTGGACCTGACCTACCTGCACGTTCAGCCCCGAGTCGTTGCCGTCGACCTCCTCGCGAATCGACAGCGTTCCGAACTCGATGGGGCTGTTGATCAGCCGCTTTGCGTACAACTCTCGCGGGATCGCGTAGCCCTTCGGCTGGCGCATCTCGATCCAGGCGGAGCGCACGAAACGCTCGCCCTCGGTTTTGCTGTCGCTGCCGTCGACCTGTTGTTGCTGTTCCACACTCATAAATTCTCCATTTTTCAGTGGTTGTCGTTGTCAGTTTCTCAACGGAAGGCACAACTGACCCCTCCACTACTGTTGTCGACAGATTTGACCCCAAAGTTTCGTATCACCCTCAAAAAAGTTGTCTGGAGGGTCAGTCCGATCGCCCGAAATTCCGCGCCAGCTCGCCGCGAAGCGCCTCTGGAGGCGATTCCCCGCGCATCACCTCCGCTCCGATGCTCGTCAACAGCGGGCAGCCGTGTTCGTTGCGTCGAACCAGCCCGTGGCGAGCGGCCATTTCGATCAGCGCCGCCGCATCCTTTCGGCGAAGCGACTCCAGGCTTCCCCAACTGTCCAATTCGGTGAATCCGGCATCGCGCACCGCCCGCGCCGTCGAGCCCACCAGCATCGCCGCCACCGTCTTCACCCCGCGCCGTCCCTCACAGCGCGCCACGCCCGTCAGCACCTCGCGAAGCAACGACTCCGGCTCCATCCCCACCACCACCGGCGACACGTCGACCCGAGTTTTGCGCCGGTAGCCCGCCGGCGGATCACATCGTCCGCAGTTTTCACAGCGCTGACCGAAATCCGGCGAGTCACCGAAGTGATCCAGCAGGGCGGCCTGCAGACACTCCGAGGTCTCCGCGTAGTCCACCAGCTTTGCGACCTGGTCTTTGGCGATGCGGCGTCGCTCGCCCAACTGCGACAGCTCCACGTCCAACTCCAGCGGTTTGACCTTCTCGACGACCTCGATGGTCCCCGAGCTGCGCCGGATATGCCCCGCCCGCGCAAGAAGCGTCAGGCACGTGTCCACCGCCATGGGGTGGATCTTCGAGCCCGGCGGGGGGTTGGCCGCCGCGATCTTGTCGGCCGTCAGCTCGTGCTCCCCTTCGCCCTGCTCGCACAGGTACATCCACACCCGGATCAACTCCATGCGAAGCGGATGGGTGTTGTCGGCGAACCACTCGTGGATCCCCCTGTCGGCCCGGTTGAACAGAAGCACGCAGTCCGCCGGCTCACCGTCGCGCCCGGCCCGGCCCGCCTGCTGGTAGTACGCCTCCACGCTGCCCGGCATATTGAAGTGCACCACCGCCCGCACGTCGGGCTTGTCCACCCCCATCCCGAAGGCATTGGTCGCCACCAGCACGTCGACCTGGTCGGCCATCCACCTCTGCTGCACGTCTCGCCGATCCCCGGCAGACATCCCGGCGTGATACGACGCCGCGTCCACCCCGGCGTCGCAAAGCGTCGCCGTCACCGACCGGACCTGTTTGCGCGTGGCGCCGTACACGATGATCGACTCGCCCTCCCAGTGGTCCACAATCGCGGCCAGTCGGTCGTTCTTCTCGCGGTGGTCGCTGGTGTGTTCCACCTCGAAGTACAGATTGGGCCGCTCGAAGCCGGTGCAGATCATCGCCGGGTCGTCCAGCGCAAGCTGGTCGACGATGTCGCGCTGCACCCGCCGGGTCGCCGTCGCCGTCAGCGCCATCGCCGGGGGGCTGCCGAACCGCTTACGCACCCGGGCGAGGTTCCGGTAGTCCGGCCGAAAGTCATGGCCCCACTGGCTGATGCAATGCGCCTCGTCCACGGCAAACACCGCGATCTCCACATCCTCGAGGGCGGTGCAGAACCTCCGGCTACGAAACCGCTCCGGCGCCACGTACACCAGCTTGTAGTCGCCCATGTACATCCCATCGATGCGCCGGCGCTGCTCTTTCCAGGACATCGACGAGTGAATCGTCGTCGCCGGCAACCCCGTCGCCTCCACCGCCGTGACCTGGTCATCCATCAACGCGATCAGCGGCGACACCACCAGGCCCACCCCCTGGCAAACCGCCGCCGCAAGCTGGTAGCACAGGCTCTTGCCCGCCCCCGTGGGCATCACCACCACGGCATCACCTCCGCCGACCACCCGGTCGACCGCCTCCTTTTGGCCCGCCCGAAAGTCACTGTGACCGAAGATCTCCCCCAGCGCCTCCTCGGCGCTCTCGGAAAACGGCGCCAGCGCCGTAGGACCCAGGGGAACCAACTCGTTGTGCGTTGCTGAAATCGTCATCGCGACGACGAGATTGCACCAGCAAGCCTCCCGACGCAAACCCCACCACCCACCACCCGCTTTTACCGAACACCTACCACCCGCTTTTACCGAACACCCACCACCGAACACCTACCACCCGCTTTTACCGACCACCCGCTTTTACCCACCACCCACCACCTACCACCCGCTTTTACCGACCACCCACCACCGAACACCTACCACCCGCTTTTACCGACCACCTACCACCCGCCGTTACCCACCACCCGCTTCTACCTATGCTCCGGGTTCTCATGACCGGCGTGACATCCGGCGTCCCACACCGAGCGCTGATTTCCATGGGCTGGAATCCCTCCCGCCTCGTCGAGGATTCGCGCAAGATGCATCAGATTCCAGGTCATAAAGGTGGTGTTGCGCTGGGTGAACTCGTTGTGGGGCCCGCCGGAGTCTTCGTCACAGTACGACGGGCCCGGGCCCGCTTCTCCCACCCAACCCGCATCGGCCTGCGGCGGTATCAGATAGCCCAGGTGCTGCAGCGAATACAGAATGTCGCGCGCAACGTGTTTGATCCCGTCTTCATTGCCCGTGACCACGCAGCCGCCGACCCGCCCGTAGTAGGCGTACTGACCGTCGTCGTTCAGTTGCGCCGACATCGCGTATAACCGCTCGATGACCTTCGAACACACCGATGACCGGTCCCCCAACCAGATGGGAGTGCCAATCACCAGAATGTTCGCCTCCCGCACCTTCTCGAACAACGCCGGCCAGTCGTCGCTGTCCCAGCCGTGCTCCGTCATGTCCGGATACACCCCGGCGGCGATGTCGTAGTCGACGGGCCGCAACATCTGAACGGTCACATCGTTCTTCTCCAGAATTGCCTTCGACACCCGCAACAACCCCTCGGTGTGCGACTGCTGCGGGCTCGGCTTGAGTGTGCAGTTCACAAACAGCGCCTTCAGCCCCGAAAAATCCCACCGGCTCTGCTCACACATCTGTTCCTGAAGTTCGTTGAGCATCCTTGCTCCTTTTCGTTTGTCTCCTGGCCATCGCTTCCGGGGAAATTAACACGGACCGCGGCGTTGCCACCGTCCGGCAGTAGGTTTATCGGTCACGATAGCCGGTCACGATAGCCGGTCACGATAGCCTCCCGGCTATCGGCAGTAGGTTTTTTGGTCACGATAGCC
>SKMT01000579.1 GCA_007120915.1 Myxococcales bacterium
ATTTACGATCTTAATCCGATCATTAACGACGGGGGAGGCTTCATCTGATCATGGCCTCCCGGAACATGCAATCCGCTCTCGCACCCTCCAGGGCCATCTATAGCTAACTCCCTTCGGCCG
Organism: Myxococcales bacterium; assembly: GCA_007120915.1. Classification (GTDB taxonomy): domain Bacteria; phylum Myxococcota_A; class Bradymonadia; order Bradymonadales; family Bradymonadaceae; genus SLJM01. The sequence continues at coordinate 121 of SKMT01000579.1, forward strand.
GAGGCCTACGGTCGGTCGGGGCTACGATCCGGCGAACGCACCCCCATGGGTTTTCCACGACCTCACGACCCCACGGCCTCACAACCCTACCGCCTCCAAAAACTCCTCCTTCCACTCCCGCGGGAACACCACCTCTCCCAGCTTGCTGACACTGTCGGGCTTGTTGCCGTGCCAGTCATTGCTCGCCGTTTTGCCCAGCCCATGGGCATCGGCCAGCTCGATCAGCCGCCGCTCATCGGCCTGGCTGTGCGACGGATGGCGCACCTCCAGCCCCCACAGCCCGGCGTCGATCCACTTCTGAAGATGCGCCGAAAACTCCGAGTAGCGCCCCGGATGCGCCAGCACGACCACCCCGCCGGCGTCACGGATCATCTCCGCGGCCTCCGGCACCGACGGGCGCGCCAGCGGGACATAGCCCGGCCCGTCGTCGGCGAGCCACCGATCAAACGCCTGCTGAAGGTTGTCGACATGACCTCTCTTCAGAAGCGCCCGCGCAAGATGGGGCCGGCCCAGATTGCCGCCGCCGGCGATCTCACGCACATCATCCATGGTCACCTCAAAGCCCAGATCGTTGATCCGCTGGACCATCTTCGCCATGCGCTGCCGTCTGTCGGCGACCATCTGATCACCGTAGTCCGCAAGCTGCTCAACCTCAGTGTCCACCCCGTAGCCCAGCACATGGATCGACTCGCCGTTGAGCGCAGCGCTCACTTCGATGCCCGCAATGAATTCGATCCCCAGCCTCGACGCCGCCTGGGCCGCTTCTTCGCACCCACCGACGTGATCGTGGTCGGTCAGCGACCACAACGCCACCTGATGGTCCGCCATCAGCTCGGCGACCTCGTTCGGGGTGTATCGGCCATCGCTGACCGTCGAATGCGAGTGAATCTCCCAGCGTCCGTTGTGCACCATCATTCCTCTCCGCGGATCAAGTCTCGTTGCAGATACCCGGCCATTGCGTGCGCGCGCCACCGAAAACTGGCCCGTCGGCCCACACTATGTCAACATGTCCACGCCACACGTACGATCCCCCGGAGGATCCAACAGATTCGGAAACCGTCCCCCCCGGGGAATGCAACGCACCGCTTACGGCATTGTCATGTGATGAACGTGTCGGCACTGCGCCGCCTCCGATCTGCGACTCGACAGACTTGAGCCCCGATGGATTTCGTCACCCACATCTGCCACACCGGCGCCGTCGCCGCCTGCGTCTGCTGGCTGGTGCTTGGCTGCGACGCCGGCGCCGACGACGACACCGACGAACGCCAGGAGGCCGTCGCCGCATATCAGGCGAGCGAACAATCCGAAGCCGGTGACATCGCCGCCGTCGTCAACGACCGCGAGATCACCGTCGACGAAGTGGAGCTGCACCTGGACAAACTCGGCGAGCTGTACCGCCGCTCCAACCGCTCCTTCGACGACTCCGCGCGCGAAGACAAACGCCAGCGTGTGCTCCAACAGCTCGTGGACCGCGAACTTCTTCGCGACCACGCCGACCACAAGAACATCGAAATCGACGACAAGCAGGTCGACGAGAAACTGGACGGCCATATCCAGCGCCGATTCGGCTCCCAGTCCTCGTTTCGCAAGTATCTCGACTCCAACGACATGACCGTCGCCGACTACCGCTCTCGCATCCGCGAAAATGTCACCCTCAAAGAGGTGGTCAACCACCACGTCGACACCGCTACGATCGACGACGAAAAGGTTCGCAGCCACTACGACCGCATCGCCAACCGCCGCCCCGCAGACGATCGTATCGAAGCCTGCCGGCTCTCCGTAAAGCTGCGCGGTGTCGACGACGACACCCACGCACAACTTCGCGACGACCTCGCCGACGCCGCCGCCCACACCGACGACCTCGAGCAGCTCGCCGAACACGCCGAGAACTGGCAACACGAACATGACGTCGCCGTCTGGACTCGACTTCGCGACACTCGCTGGTACGAAAAAAGCCACGTCCAACCCGCAGCCTCCCGCACCCTCTTCGAAGCAGACGAGCTGCCCGGAACTGACGAAAACACTGTGGTCGACACCTCCCGCGGCTTCGACGTCTACCGCATCCACGACCGCCGCGACGCCGGCGTGCGCGAGCTCGACGAAGTCGAAGACCTGGTGCGCGAACGAGCACGCATCTCCAAACACCAGGAACAGCGCCGCGAGCTGCTCCAACAGTTGCGAGACGACGCCACCATCGAAATCCAACTCGACGAACTACCCGACCACCCACAAATTGAACTCGTCGATGATTGACCGCACCAGAGCCCACCACCCAGCACCCACCACCCAGCGCCCAGAGCCCAGCACCCAGAGCCCAGCACCCAGAGCCCAGCACCCAGAGCCCAGCACCCAGAGCCCAGCGCCCAGAGCCCATGATCCAACAAGCCGCCGAACATCTGTCAGACGACCCCACCGTTCTCGTGTGCGCCGGCAGCGGCCTCTCCGTCGAATCCGGCGTACCCACCTTCCGCGGTGAAGACGGCATGTTCCGCGACGACGACATCGCCCGGCTCACCCGGGTGACCACCTTCGAGACCGACCGTCGCGATATGATGAAGTGGTACCAGGACCGACGCGAACAACTGCGCGAGCTCGAGCCCAACGCCGGGCACCTCGCGCTCATTGAGCTGGCGCGTGACACCGGCGACTACGTCTTCGCCACCCAGAACGTCGACCACCTGCTTGAGGCTGCCTCAAGCGAACTGGGCTACCGCCCCCCGATTCATCACCTGCACGGATCGCTGTTGGAGGTGCGCTGCCACCACTGCGGATTTTCCTTCGAGGATCTACGCCTCGATCTGGGCGAGCTTCCCACCTGCGAACAGTGCGGCGGCCCCCTTCGCCCCGGTGTCGTCTGGTTCGGCGAAGCGCTTCCCACCATCCCGTTGCGCCGAAGCAGCGAAGCCGCCGAGCGCTGCGATGTCTGCATCGTCGTCGGCACCAGCGGGCTGGTCCAACCCGCCGCCTCCCTGCCCGTGACTGCAAAGTCCTCCGGGGCCACCCTCATCGAGATCAACCCCAACTCCTCGGCGCTGTCCGACGCCTGCGACATTCTCATCCGCGACAAAGCCGGCACCGCGCTTCCCGCCCTTCTCGAAGAAGTCAAACACCGCCGCTGACTCCCACCAGCGAGCTCACCGCAGCCAGTGCACCGCCATCGCCACCTCCCTGGCGATGGTATCCCAGAACAGATGCCCCCCGAAGCCGGTCCACCACAGCCAGTCGGTGGACCGCTCCACCTCCACGGTCAGCACCCCGCGCTGCCGGTTCGCAAACACCATCGGGTACGCCAGCGTCGCATAGGCGGTCTCCCGCGCCGGTTTGTAGTAGTCGCGAAGCGGCGTAGAGCGCGGCTCAAACTCGTCGCGGTCCCGCCCCACCGCCCGGGCGTCGAACAACTCTCCGCGCTCTTCGTCAACCCACAGATAGTTTTTGAACTCCTGGTCTGCCCCCTCTCCATATCCTCCGGCCAACACCACCGGCCGGCCCAGCCGAATCGCAAGCGCCGACACCCCGGAGTCGACCCGCTCTTCATCGGGCACGTCGACCTGAAGATCGAGATCATCGTACCGCGTCCACCCGTGGGGGTGGGCAAACCGGAGTGTTCTCGACTCCCCCTCATCGGGCAGATATCCGATGGCAAACGACGGTACATCCACATGGTTGGCGACCACTTCGCTGACTTCGCCGATGACCTTCTCCAACACCTCCGGGCCCTTCTGCCCCGAGTCAATGCCGGCCTCCACCAACTGTCGCACCCGCCGGGCGACCCACAGCTTGCGCACGCTCATCGTGTACAGCGACGAGTGGCGCAACAGCCGGCCCAGATTCGCTCCCACCGCCTCAAGCACCTCCCCGATCGACGGCGGCAACTGAACCTCGCGGCGCCAGGACAGCGTCAAAAACCCGAGCAGATCCCGCCGGTCGTCATCACCGCTGCCCGCCGTCAGTGGCACCAGGGCCACCGTCTGCTCCTGGGGCCGCCCCTTCAGCTCGTACCATCCCGTCAACTTCTCTTCGCCATCGCCATGCACCGGCTGCCACCCCCCTTCTGTTCGCCGGTACATCAGATACGGCTCGTCGCGGCGGCGCGCCAGCGCATCGCCCAGCACCGTCTGATCCCCATCGCCATACACCGTCATCCCCACCAGCCGATCCGGCTGCTCCCCCTCGTCATCGTGCTCGAAGAACACCCGCTCGGCGAGCACGTTGAAACTGCCCCGCGTCGAATCCTCCAGAGTGATCGCGTCCAGGTCGTGCGTCAGCAGCACCGCCGCGGAGTGATCACAGCCGGACCACTCCGGCAGCCGATCCATCATCGCGTACAACAGCGACTTGACCGGTCGGTCGCGCTGCTCGTCGAAAAACAACCGCACCCCGTTGCGCCTGGCTACCCGCACCGCCTCGGCGACCTGGTGGCCGAGCCGATGCAATGTGTCGTCGTCGAGCCGTTCGCCGTCGCGAACCGTGGCAAACCCCAGCACATTCGATGGCACGTCCGACTCACCGTCGATCTCGTCATCAAACGCCGCGGTAACCTCGAAACGGATCGACTCCCCCGACGGCGCCTCCCACATCAGGCGTCCCCCCCCGTAGCGCCAGGCATCCCCCAGGTCCCGATGGCTCCAGCCCGCCGACACCGAATGTCCTCCGTTGCGATCGATGCGATAAGCCCCCAGATCAGAGTCGCTATCCTCGAATCCCACCGTCACCATCACCCGCTCGCACCTCGCCTCGCTGAGCCACCCCGACAGATACCGATGCAGGTGAAACGAGAAGACCTCCCGGCCCGGTCCCGACACTTCGGCAGCTCCGTTGGTGCGAATGTCGCTGTCTGATTGCTCATCATTCATGTTTACATCCATTCCGTCCGAACCCGTGCAACACCTTCCCGGCTGCTCTATGATGACGCCTCACAGCGCCGACAGTGGCCTTCGCACGAGTTCTGCAAATGAGTAACGCCTTGAATTTGGACCGGAATCTAGCACACCGCACCGCGTCTGTCTTCCCGGCAGCACTGGTGCTGGCTGTCGCCGTGCTGCTCACCCCCGGTGTCGCCGACGCAGACCCGGAGCAGTTGTACGTGCTCGGCGCCGGCGGCGTCGACGAACTGCCCGTGGTTACCGTCGACGAGCACGCCGATCCCCCCATCGCCCACGACGGCGCCTTGGAGTTGGCCACCGACGACGGTCCCCTGGCCTACTCCGATCTGGTAGTGCTTCCCGACGGCCGGCTGCTCGCCGCCGATGCCGGTGGGCGGGGCGGGCTCTTCTTCGACGAAGAGGGCACCGCCGTCGACGAGCTGTTCGAGCCTGGCACCGAAGACCCACCGGCAAGCCTGGTGGTCTCCCGATTTGCCGACATCGACCTAGTCACCGAAGTGCTCATCGCCGACGCCACGGGCAGCCACATCCGCCGCTACGACCTGATCGAAGAAGACGTCACCGCCACCGAAGAGCTGGCGCAGGCGGGCACCTCCGCCGAGATCGCCCGCGCCACCGCACTTGTCGACGACGGCGTCGCCGCTGCCGTCTCCTGGCCCATCGAGGGCTTCTCCACCGTCGAAGTCCTCGATCCCGACGACGGCACCTTCACCACCGTCGCCACCTCCGAAGCAACCGACAATGGCGACAACGACAGCGCCGAGGTGATCGAAACCCTTCATCCCCTGCGAAACCTAATGGCCGACGTCGACGGGAGGCTTCTGGTCACCAGCCGCGACCGGGTTCACCTGCTCGACGCCAACGGCGAGCTGTTGTTTGACTATGGCGTGGGCGACGACACCGCCATGGGCGGACAACTAGAAACAGCGCACCTGCTCGAATCGGGGCTGATCGTCGCCGCCACCCGCCAGCCCGGGCTCTGGAACGAGCCGCACACCAACCACCGGCTGCACCTGATTGACCCCGACGCCGATCCCCCCTACCTCGGCTCCAGCCCCTCTCTTCGGCGCGCCCCCATCCAACTGGACGTCACCGACGGCCACGGCGCCACGGGTACCCGCGGCTGGTACGCCGGCGCTCTCGACTCCGAGGCCGCCGCCCCCTCCGATCTGACCGTCATCGAACCCCCGCAGATCACGCCCACCCAGATCGCGCTCGACGGCGAGGTGCTTCTGACCTTCCAGCTTCTCAACGACACCGACGTCCCCCTGCCCATCGCCGCCGCCCGCATGCGCGCCGCACCGGCGCCGGCCGACGGCTGCGATGATATCACCGTCGGCGAAAACGACACCGCCTGGTGGCACGCCGACGACCCGCCCACACTCGCCGCCGGCAACGAGTTCGCCGTGAACACCCCGGCCGCCGTCGAACAACTCTCTGTCGGCTTCTGGTGCACCCGCCTTCACATCACCGGCAGCGACGGCAGCCACCACTTCTTCGGCGACCCCATCCACCTGACCATCACGGAACCTGAAAACGGCCCCTCCGCGCCGGAATCCCACGACGACGCCGGCCACGTCGCCGACACCGGCGACACCGGCGGGTTCGGCGACGACCCCGACGACGACAACGGCTGCGGCTGCACCACCAGCGGCGGCGCCGTCCCCTCCCTGGTCGCACTGTTGTTTGTGGTCGCACTGCGGCGAGTCGAGCGATGAACCTCCACGGGTCACCGAGCGCCCAGCACCCAGTGCCCAGCAACCAGCGCCCAGCACCCAGCGCCCAGCACCCAGCGCCCAGCATCCAGAGCCTAGCGCCCAGCGCCCAGCGCCCAGCATCCAGCGCCTAGCGCCTAGCGCCGACCGTGGTACATCCGCTCGATGCGCCGGGCCATCGCCAGCTCGTCGGGCTGAGCCTCCGCCCGCACCTGCTCCCGCGGCTCATCCTCCCAGTCCGGCTCATCACCGGCTGACGCCTCATCGGTCTGATACTCGGCGGTGATGTTCACCCCGATGCCCCCTCCCGCCGGGATCACCCGGCCCACAAACCGGCGGCGCCGATCCTCGGCGAGTCTCTCGTAGTCGCTGATCACCATCAGCGTGTTGCGCGACTCCCTGTCGATGCCCTCCGTATCCTCACGAAACACCTCCACCATCGTGTCGTACAACTGAAGCGCCGCTTCCTGCCCTTCCTCATCGGCCTGCTGTTGCCGATCGGCGCGCACCTCGTCGGCAAACCCCGTACAGCCCATCGCTGCCCCGACAACCACCGCCAGTACCATTACCAGCGCTGCGATCATCCCGTTGGATTGTCCGCTCATCCTATTCTCCGCTCTCGCTCGTTCACCACTGCACACACGTTGGCCCAACAACCTCGTCACGCCCCACCATTCCGACCAATGCGTTCGGCATCGCCGAC
>SKMT01000416.1 GCA_007120915.1 Myxococcales bacterium
AACACCAAAATTACTGCCAGACGCATGGCATGTCTCCAACGGACCACAACGCTCTTCGTCGACGTTCACCCTATCAACACCACCACACCCCGCAAGAAATCCCCCTGTCACTCGCGAGCCAAAACCCACGAGCTCACGAGGATTTCGACGCTCCGGTGTTTTCACGTACCTCCGAACCCCGAGCTCCCTTCGGCCACAGGCCTACGGTCGGTCGGGGCTACGATCGGGCGCACGCACCTCTGCCGGTTCACCCCACGACCTCACGACCCTGGACTCAAGTCCCGAGACTCACCGCCCCGGGCTCACCGCCATGTGCACTCGCTCAAACCCCACCTGGCGCGTCGCATCGAGCAGCTCGATGACCGCCCCGTGGCTCGCCTCCACATCGCCCTGTATCCAGATGTGCGCCCCCGGGTTGCGTTCGTACAGCGCCTCCATCTCCACGCCGATATCCCCGACCAGCCGCTCCGCATCGTCGCCCTCGCTCAGATAGACGTCGCCGTCCGGTTCCACACGGGCGACAACCTGAAGATCATCGACTTCTTCGGCCTCTTCACCGCTGGCGGCCTCCGGAAGATCCACGTCCAGCCGCTGCACCGCGTTCATCGCCGGAGTGGTGGTCATCACAAAAAAGATCAGCAGCAGAAAAATGACGTCGATCAGCGGCGTCAGCTCCAGTGTGGTCTCCACCCTGCCCCGTTTGCCCGCTTCACCGCGGAAATTCATGCCCCCTCCGCGGCCAGATTCTCTCGCTGGCTGGGCCCGGGCTCATCGATGTCGCGCTCCGGATCGGGGGCGACCTCCAGTGGCTGTGCCGGTGAGTCCGGCCCCGCCGCCGGCGGTGGAGCAAGACGGTCGAGCAACTCACTTGCCGCCTGCTCCAGGTCCACCGCCATCGCATCAAGCCTGCCCAGCAGGTAGCGGTAGCCCAGGTACAACGGAATCGCCACCGCCAGCCCTGCCGCCGTGGTCACAAGCGCCTCCCAGATCCCACCGGCCAGCGCCGTCGCATCTACCAGCCCCTCCCCACCGGCTTCGCGCACCACCTCCTGGAACACCTTGATCATCCCCAGCACCGTACCGAGCAGCCCCATCAGAGGGGTCACCGACGCCAGTGCACCGATGGCGCCGACGTAGCGTTCAAGCCGGTTCATCTGTCGGCGGCCCACATCTTCCATCGCCCCCCGGATCTGAGCGCGTGTAGCGCTGCGAAACCGAAGCCCCTCGCCGAAGACCTTCGCCAGCGTCGATTCGTCCTCATCGCACTCTCGCTGAGCCTGTTCGGCATCGCCCCCGTCGACCGCCTCCAGCACCCGTCGGCGAAGCACATCGGGGACCACCCTGGTGCGGCTGTGAGCCCGCAGGCGGGCAAAAAATAGCGCCACACCGATGATCGAGGCCACCGCGATGGGGATGAGCATCACCCCGCCGTAGTCGAGCCACTGTAGTACTTCGCTCATGAAACTCCTGGACAGCTTGCGCGTTCAGCTCTCTTCGACATCGTCGGGCAGCGCCCGGGGCTGGCGTTCGAAGATCGTCGAGAAAAAGGGGTACATTCCTTCCGCCTCGTAGTACTCCAACAGCGTATCGACGGCGACATCATTGGTCTGGCAGTACTGCTCGACCTGGCTGCGAAGCTGATCGCGGCGCCGGTAAATCCATGTTCGCACCACGAACAACGCCGCCAGCACCGCCGTGACCACAAACACCCACATCAACACCCGGGCGAACAAGCCGGTGATCAATGCCACCGCCACAAGCACCACCAGCACCATCAGCACCAACCCGCCGCCCCGGCCATAGATGCCGTTGAGCCGGTTGTGCATCTCACGAACAAACCCGCGATGGTCCTCGGCGACGCGCGCCTGCTGTTCACTCAAATCGTGTTCCATCTTCTAGCTTTACCCTTGTGTGCCCATCGGCGCTTCGCTGGCGACAACAGACCGGTTGGACCGAACTATTTCGCCTCGTTTCGATAAAACTCGACCGGGTCGATGTCAAAGATACGCTCCAGACTCTGTGTGCTCATCGAGCCTGGGTCTTGGGTCTTGGGTCTTGGGTCTGGGGTCTGGGGTCTTGGGTCTTGGGGCCTGGGGCTGCCAAAGCTCATCGGAGAATCGCTGTTGAGGTATACGACGAAGAACTCGATCGGTGTTTGTGGCGCCACACGACGCAGAGTGGTTTTGGCCCAAGACACACGACCCCAGACTCACGACCGCTGCTCAGTGTCTGAGCCAATCGCCACCGATCATACAACTCCAGAGCCGTATATCCTCCCCTGTTGAAGACCGACGATGTGAAAGACGATGGGAATGATTCTTGCTCCCGGTGCGATTAATACCCCGTAAGCGCCGCCGCCCCGGTGTCGGGGCAGGTTGGCGGTTTCGGTTCCATGCTTAGCTTTAATCTCACACGGCGGGCATGGAGCGGAGCCGCGGGCGGCGGGTCGTCGGTCCCCTCTCGGGTTGACCTGACCCAATTCCCCGCGTCCATGTCTCCACACTCGCGGTGGATGACCGACCTCGACTCCGCGGCCGGGGCCGGCGCTGTCGCGATGCGAAATGCTGTGAGGTGATACTATGACAACTGGAGAAGAAGTGACGAACCAACTCTCCACTGACGAATCGCACATCGAACTGACCCAACAACTGCAGGAGTACTTCGAGCGCGCAGGCGCCGAGCTGGACGTCGATCCCAGCTTCAGCGAGCGATATCTGCTCGACTTTATCATCACCCGGTTTCAGGATGTTCACGCCCACGTAAACCTGGGCGTGCATATCACCGATTCCGTCGATGACATGCAGCGCCAGCAGCAGTTTTTGCAGGCTGCACAGCGCGGCATCGTACTCAAGGCGATCTACATCGAACTGGTCGACACCACCCTCAGCCCCGGGGGGCTTCTGGTGGCCTTTGGTGCCTGTCTATCCTTTCTGTTTGACCGGCGTTACTCCCAGGTCAAATCCACGGGCATCCGTATCCAGGAGGACTGCTCGTTCAATTTCTTTGACCTCGACGAGAATATCGAGCGCCTCGAGCGCATGTCGATGGACGAGGACTTCGAGATCGGTGAAGACCTCGAAGGGCGAGTGATCGCCTACTTCACCGACAAAGGCTTCGGGTTCATCCAGAACGACGATGAGCACAAATTCTTCTTCCACATCGCCAACGTCGTCGACGATGACCTGAGAGCCCGCCTGCCCGCCTACGTCCCCGGCGAGGTGATCCCCGTGGAGTTTCAATACGGGGGCAACGACGGCAAGAAGTACCCCAAGGCGCTCAACGTCTCTCTTCCCGAAGATCACCCCACCAACGGGCGCTGATCCGACGCTGCAACCTGCCAGCGACGCCATTGTCATGCCACCCGAGGACTTCGGTCCCGGGTGGCATGTCCCCTGGCATTGATGGATCGCCCCGCCCCCCTGTGCTAACTATGGGATTGTAGTGATTTGATCTCCCTTGGCGCGCGATCCCGTGGCGGTGATTCACAACACATTCCGGTGGGCACTCATCATCGCCTCCGTGGTGGCACTGCAACTGCCCACCGCCTACGGAAGTGAGGCCAACGACGAAGCACTCGAAGCCGCCGCTGAGTCTCCTGAGCCCCCTGACGGCCTTGAATCCCCCCCCCTTCGCGCTCACAAGCTGGTGGAACAGGCCCGCAAACAGGACTGGTCTGCCGACCAACTACTCGAACACCTCCAACTTTCTGCCCCCTCAACGTGCCTGGACTTCACCAGCCGTGCTGCGCTTCGCGAACGGCACGCTCGCTGGCGCGAGGCCGTCGAACTACTCGACCGTATCGATCCCGACGCCCTCGATGCCTGGCTGATGGGCGAAGCCTCGCCACCGCGCATCGCCGCCGAAGAAACCAAACATCAGCTTCACTGCCTCTTCGCCGGGCTCTTCGACGCCGTCGGTAACAGTTACTACGACATCCAGCTCTTTCTGGACGTACAGGACCAGACGGACGGTAATTTCAGCACCACTTCTGGCGCCGTCGACGCCGCTGAACGAAGGCCTAACTGGTTTGACTACCTGGTGAATGTGCTGACCCGATCAGTCACCCGTGATCTGCACGGGCAGGCAGGGATCTGGCGGCGCAAATTCGTCTTTTACGGCCGGCCCTTCAACCGCATTTCCCGAGACAGCGCTGAGAAATGCGGGCTCGGCGAAGCTCGCATCTGGAACCCTGAAAACAACCACCACCGCCATTGCTGGTTCAACACCCTGTCACCGGATCAGCGCGAGCGTGAAATCTTACTCGCCTCCGCCGGCCCCGGGCTCTCTCGCCACCACTGGGGTACCGACGTCGACATTCTGACGCTCAACCCGGTGCACTTCGACGAAAACGGCCTGTTACACGACGACTGGCGCTGGCTTGACGATCACGCCCTCGACTACGGGTTCTTCCAACCCTACCGAAGCCCACGGGCCAACTATGCTCACATGGAAGAGCGCTGGCACTGGTCGTACTACCCGATCGCACAGGCGCTGTGGGATTTTGTCTACCACCACCAGGATCGGTTCGAAGAGGCGCTATTCGAGCGCTGGGATCGATTCGAAGCTCAATGGAACCCGCAACACGGCCCCTACTTCGACCATCTCCGCGCCCGATGGCGCGACTACTTTTTTCACATCCATCTGCCCCCGGTAGACGCCACCTCTCCGCTCGATGGCGACCGGTGGCAACAACACCAGCGCAATACAACTCGCCCCTGAGAAGCGGTCACTCCTCAAACTGACCGCTCTGGGTCAACACCCAGATGGCGAACTTTTCGAGCGCCCCCTCATCGAGTACCCGGGCCGGATCATTGTAACTGAGCGCATGTTGTTGGGTGAGCTCATCGCGGTCGATCGTCAGATGCTTCAACACATGATCGGCATGTTCGATCAACGCAAGGGTCACATCATCGTTGCTTTCGCGGGCGGCATCATACAGCCGCCGGGCGTCCTCTTCGGGATCGGTCTGAATATCCCTCATCCCATGCAGCACCAGGATCGGAACATCGACCCGGGCGATCGCCTCCGTGGGCTGCCAGCCCAACAGCTCTGTTGCGAACTGGCGAGCGTCCTCCTGCTGCAGAGTCTCCACCAGTGACACCAGCCCCGGAATCTGGCTGACATGGCGCGAATCGACCTGCTCGCCGGCAGCGACCGCTTCGATGGCCTCGTTCAACGACTGCAGCTCCGCGTCCATCGCTTCCTGGCCCATCCCGGCATCCTCTAACTGGCGAGTGACCTGATCGGTAACCAACTGCTGCATCGACCGGCCCGACACTCCCAGAAGCACCACTCCGCTGACATCGAGGCGATCCTGCTCGAGCGCGCGCAGCGCATGGGCGCCACCCTCGCTGTGCCCGGCAATATAGATGTTTTCTGCGTCTACCCCGTCGGCCTCGCCCAACGCAGCCACTGCTTGCTGGAGCTCTTCCAGATAATCCGACCACTGAATCGCCCCCGGCAACTCCGTGTGGCCCGTGCCCCGCTTGTCATATCGAAGTACGGCGATCCCGGCTTCTGCCAGCCGTTCTGACAACTCGATGGCTGTGCCATTGTCCCCCGGCAAAAGCGGGTTGTTCCAGTCTCGATCCGTGGGTCCGCTCCCGGCGATCAACACCACCCCGGGCGCATCATCGCGCCCCTCGGGCTGAACCAGGGTGCCGTGGACCTCGGTGTCAGCAGCATGAAAATGTACATCCTGCTGTTGGACCTGATAGTTCAACACCTGCTGCAGCCGGTCTTCGTCCGGCTGGTCAACGACCTCCGGCCCTGCTGCACATCCCACGGCGATTACAGCCACCATTGCCAAGGCGATCCAGCCTCTCATGCGTATCCTCCGGTTCATGTCGGGTCCGTCGCGGTCCGGCATCAATCACAACCTCAGAGACCATTGTGATATTCGAATTTTCCCGGTTTCCGTACCCTCCAGCAACGCTTGTGCCTTGCCACCCCCCCACGTCGTTAGCTAAACTGCATATTAATGGTCACGACTAGCAAGAGGGAAAACAAGCGGCTACGCCTCCTCGGAGAGCGCACTATCCGGGGGCTATCACTACTGGATGGAACGCCCCGGTGGTCGAAAAAAGCCTGTCGGCTCATCGACGACCTTCGCCAAGAAACAGCGGAGGCGGCGCGCGCTGCGCGCCACCTCCAGTGTGCAATGGGCGTACCTGGACTTGAACCAGGGACTTCTTCCGTGTGAGGGAAGCACTCTCCCGCTGAGTTATACGCCCGCAAAAGCGGCTCAACTAATTAGCACGACTTTCAGCCAATGACAACCGGTATCGACGCTATGGCCACTCCATCTTCCAGCCCCGACACCCTGTTGATCCTCGGTGCCGGCTACACTGGCAAAGAACTGACCCGGCAGGCCCTCCATTCCGACTATCGGATCATCGCCACCAGTCGTGACGACGACACCCTGCAGTGGCTCGAGCAGCAGGGAGCGGTCGCGGTGCGCTGGAGCGTAGGAGACGACCCACAACTGTGGGCGCGCTATCTTGGCGAATCCACAGCCCTGGTCTACTCAATCCCCACGCTGTTCCGTGACTATCAACCAGCCACCAACGGGACACTCCCTCGGCATATTCAGCCCGTCGATGAGGTCATCGAGCTCTGTCGACAAGAAAAAGTCTCACGCTTCATCTATCTGTCATCCAGTTCCGTATACGGCGATCACGGCGGGGAGTGGATCGATGAGACCGCCGATCTCGCTCCCACCTCTCCCGTTGGAAAAATGCGCGCCGACATCGAGCATTTCCTTCTCGACCAGAACGTCGACTTCCCGATCAACATCGCCCGGCTCGTCGGCATTTACGGCCCCGGGCGCACTCTGCTCAAATACATCCAGTCCGGCCGTTACACCCTCGTCGACGACGGAAGCCGGGTCAGCAACCGGATACACGTCCACGATATCGCCCGGGCAATCCTGACGCTGGTCGAGCGTGGCCCCGATGAACATCGTGTCTTCAATTTCACCGACGGCCACCCGCAACCATCCAGGGATCTGGTCAACTTTGTCTGCCACAAAGCCGACATCGATCTTCCCCCCGAGGAGTCTCTCGAAGAATACGCACGGCGCCGAAACGATCCCAACGCCATCGCCCGGCGAAAAAACAGCGTTCGGCTGCTCAACGATCGGCTGCGAAATGAACTGAACTTCTCGCTGGTCTACCCCGACGTCTTCGCCGGCTACGACGCGATCTTCGAGCAACGAGATCGCCCGTAGCCAAGCGACCAGTTATTTGCCTTCCAGATATCGCTCCAGTCCCCGGTTGACGTTGGTGAGATTGGGAGTGATCAGCTTCACCACAAATCCCTCCACGGCGCTGCCGATCTTGCCGGCTCCCAGACGTGGCACTCCCGGAATCTGCGCGGCATCCA
>SKMT01000397.1 GCA_007120915.1 Myxococcales bacterium
ACGGTGGTGTCGCCTCGCAGATGGACGCCGGGATGGAGCGTGACGTCGCCGGCAAGTTCAACGCCCGGTTCCACGATAGTGGTATCGGGGTTGAGGAAGGTCACCCCATCGAGCATCCAGCGGTGGTTGATGCGGCGGCGGGCCGTGGCGGTGGCGGCACCGAGATCGGCGCGGGTGTTCACCCCCTGGATGGTGGCCGGATCGTCGACGGCCCAGCCGAACACTCCGCCTTCGCGGGCGCCCAGTTCAATCAGATCGGTCAGGTAGTACTCGCCCTGGGCGTTGTCGGGTTCGGCGCCCATGATCTGGGCGAGGGCGTCGAGCAGAAAGGAGGTGCGCACCAGGTAGGTGCCGGCGTTGATCTCGTCGATGGCGCGCTGTTGTTCGGTGGCGTCGGCGTATTCGACGATGGCCTCGACGCGGTCGTCGTCGCCGCGCACGATCCGGCCGTACTGGGCGGGGTCGTCGAGGATGGCGGTCATCACGGCGACGTCGGCGCCGGAGTCGACAGCGTCGTCGAAGAAGGACTGCAGGATCGGACCGTCGAGGTTGGGCACGTCCCCGCAGAGCACGGCGGTGTAGTCGATGTCCTCGTCGAGCTGGTTGCGGGCGGCCCACACGGCGTGGGCGGTGCCGTTTTGTTCCCGTTGCACCGCGTAGTGCAGCCGATCGGACCAGGGGCGGTCGTCCAGAGCATCTTCGACCTGTTTTCGCTGGTGGCCCAGCACCGGGATGACCCGGTCGCTGCCACAGTTGAGCGCGGCGTCGACGACGTGCTCGATCATCGGTTTGCCCAGGATGTCGTGGAGCACCTTGATGGTATCGGAGCGCATCCTGGTGCCCAGTCCGGCAGCTAAGATCACGGATTGAATCGACGGTGATGCGCTCATGTTATTCCCCTGTGCTGTCAGTCAGTTGGTTGTGATGAAATCGGTGGCGATGCCCGCTTATTCGGCGCCGGATGCCTGTTCGGCGTCGACAGCTTCACTGTCGTCGGCGTCCTCATCGGAGCGGCGAAGAAGGGGGTAGCCCCGGTCTTCGGGCCCGACGGCATAGGCCATGGGAGTGCGGGCGTCGGCGGCGGCTTTCTGAAAGGCGATCTCCTGGGCGACCTGGGGGTCGGTGATCGCATCCTCGCCGTAGGCTTTTTCGAACTGCTGGACCACCGCGTCGAATTCGGAACAGGCCCGGGCGGTGACGGACCGCTTTTTGCGGTAGGGCAAGAACGAAGACTTGAACCCGTTGATCATCAGCTTTCTGAGATCGCCGATGTTGAAGTCGTAGTAGCGCACGGCCCGGCAGTACTCGTCGGTGACCGTGGTGTCCGTAACCAGCCGGTTGTCGGTGTTGATGGTGCAGCGAAGCCCGTAGGACATGTAAAAGGGCAGCGGATGGGACTCGAAGCTTTTGCAGGCGCGGGTCTGGACGTTGCTGGTCAGACAGACTTCCAGGGGGATGCGCCGGTCGTTGATGTAGTTGAGCAGATCGCCGTCTTCGCGAAGGCGGGTGCCGTGGCCGATGCGGTGAGCCCCGCCCATGTGGATGGCCTGGTGGATCGATTCGGGGCCGTATGCTTCGCCGGCGTGAATGGTCAGATTCACGTTGTTGTTTCGCACCAGATAGAAGGCCTCGCGGTAGTCTTTGGCCGGGTTGTTCGCCTCGGCGCCGGCCAGGTCAAAGCCGACCACACCCTTGTGTTTGAAGGCCACGCACAACTCGGCCATGCGAAGCGACGCCTCGGGGGTCATGTGTCGAATCCCGCAGATAATCTGACCGCTCATCAGCCCGTACTGGCGCTTGGCTTCTCTGAGACCTTCGCCGACGGCCTCGACGATCACCGGGTAGGAGAGCCCCTCGCTGGTGTGCAACAGCGGGGAGTAGCGCACCTCCATGTACTTGACGTTCTCGCGGGCGGCGTCTTCGCCGAGCTCGAAGGCAGCGCGGTACAGCGCCTCTTCGGTCTGGAGCACGCTCAACGTGATATCGAAAGCCTTCAGATAGTCGGTCAGATCTTCGCAGATCGCCCCGGCGTTCATCACCTCTTTGAGTTCGTCTTCATCCTGTGGGTCGCCGGGAAGCTCGACGCCCTGCTCTTCGGCAAGCTCCAGGATGGTGTTGAGCCTGATACTGCCGTCGAGGTGGACGTGAAGATCGGTCTTGGGGATGGCTTCGATAAATTCACGTGTAATTTTCATGGTGGTGCTCGTCGGTCACAGAAAAAATGGAGTTCGGTACAAAACACCGATGGTTAATTGGCCAACCATAAGCGCGGCAGGGCGGATTGTCGAGCATTTCAACGCCTCGTACGCCCCCATGGCGGTGATTTTTACTAGAACGTCACAGCCAGGGAGACATTCCCGGGGGCGGTGTGCGCAAAATCCGTCGCCGCCCAAGACCTCTTGCGATCCCATCAGCCACGGCGACGGAAACTTTCCAGATCTCGGATTTCGGATTCACTTTTGCTATTACTTCTACTTTCCGTCATCGGGTTTACGCGCAGTCCGTGGAGGTCGCTCGTGAGTCATCCGACGGAAGTGAAAGTAGAAGTGGAAGTAAATCCGAGATCCGAGAACTGGGAAGTGGGCGGCGGGAGGGAAACCTTCAGTGGCTGCGGAGCCAATAAGGATGATCGCTTCCGGCTTGGCAGGCTTCAGTAATCCGGTCACAAACTTCGGACAGCAGATCTTCGTCGATCGTCGGAAAGCGATCTTGTGGTGTCCGTTGGGTCGAGGTCGTCATCGCGGGCTCCGGTGCATGAATGTAGCTATCGGTAAGGTGTAACACCCGGGGAGGCAGGCGCAATCCGGTGAGACGTTCATTTCAGCCAGATGACGGGGAGTTCAGTTGATGTAGATATCGGACTCCGGGTCTTTGACCACCTCGAATTTTTCGCGGTGTTTTTTGTGGCGCCAGCGGCTGTAGGCGAGCTTCCAGCGGCGGGGGCGCCACCAGTTCGACATCAGCAACAGGCCGGTGGCAAGCCCGCCGAGGTGCCCGGCGATGCTGACCGGCTCGTGGGCGACGAAGACCCGGAAGGCGTCGAAGACGATGACCACCGGGATCAGCACCTTGCCCTTCATGGGCACGAAGAACAGGTAGATGGTGCGGTTCCAGTTGTTCCAGGCAAACGCGGCGAGCACGCCCATTACCGCCCCCGAGTAGCCCAGGGTGGGCGGGAAGCCGAAGGCGCCGGCGGCGGCGAACATCACCCACTGGCTGAGCAGAACCGCCAGCCCGCCGCCCAGGGCGCAAAGAAGGTTGAACCGCCACCACTTCGCCGACGACCAGCTTCTGGCGATCTCACCGCCGAACAGCCACAGCACCACCATGTTGAACAACAGGTGCATAAAGTCGGCGTGGAACAGCGCGTAGGTGATCACCGTCCAGAACTGCAGATCGAAGGCCACCGCGTCGAAGGAGACCAGCAGGTACTCTCGCATAATCTCGTGCAGTGGTCCGCCGGGGATCGACAGGATCCAGAGCGCGAAGAGAACACCGACGGTGATCTTCAGCTCGGTGGTGAAGGGGGGCCATTTGGCTTGGAGTCGGGCCATGGGACTTCTCGCTGACTTCGTGAACAATCACCGGGTTGTGCGGCGCGGTCGACGCCCGGTGTGGGGCTGTGGTATGGGAGCCGACGGCACGCCGTAACGCAACATGTTCCCCGCCGGGAACTCAATCAGTAAGCATGGATCAGCGATGGCCGAAATCAAACCATTTCGGGCGATTCGATATCACTGGGAACAACTCAGCGACCGGGAGATGAAATCGATTGTCGCCCCGCCCTACGACGTCATCGACGAGCAACAACAAGAACAACTGTACCAGAAGCACCCGGCAAACGTGGTGCGGCTGGACCTGAATCGGATCAAGAGAGGCGACAGCGGCGATGACAATCGCTACGAGCGGGCACGTCGGCATCTGTTCGACTGGATGGCTCGCGGGACGCTGGTGCACGACCGCAGCCCCACCATCTACATCCACGAGCAGGAGTTCGTCGACGAGACGGGCACCCGGCACCGGCGCCGGGGTTTTATCGCCCTGGTGCGGCTGGCGGACTACGAAGAGAACGTGGTGCTGCCCCACGAGCGAACCCTGAGAGGTCCGAAGCGCGACCGGCTGCAACTGATGAAGGCCACGGAGTGCAACCTCAGCCAGATCTTTTTTCTGTACGACGACCCGCCCTGTGATGTCGACGAGGTGTTGTTCAGCGGCCCAGAAGCCGAGGCCGACCCCCATGTCGATATCTGCACCGACGACGGGATCTGCCATCGGCTGTGGCCGATCGCCGATGAAAGCCGGCACCGCAAGATCGCGCAGTTGCTGAAGGGATCGCCGCTTCTGATCGCCGACGGTCACCACCGTTATGAGACGGCGCTGGCCTATCGCAATTTCCGCCGGCGCATCGACGAAGAGCCCGCCGACGATGCTCCCTACGAGTATGTGATGGGCTTCTTCGTGAACATGCACGACCCGGGGCTTCAGGTGTTTCCGACCCACCGGATCGTGCATTCGCTCGACGGGTTTGACTTCGACGAGTTCTGCCGCGAGGTGGAGTCGGCACCCCTCTTTGACGTCGAGCCTATCGACGACGCCACGTTGGAAGACGTCGACAGGCTGCGAGAACAGCTCGAAGAGAGCGGCGAAGAAACGACCACCTTTGCGATGGTCACCCCCCACAGCGAGCGGGGAGTCTGGGTGCGGTACACCGGCGATGAGGACGCGCCGTTTTTCAACGACGAGGTGCCGGAGTCGGTGCGGCGGCTCGACGTCTCGATTCTGCACGACGGGATCTTCGACGACATTCTGGGGATCGACCGGGAGGCACAGCGGTCGATGTCGCACCTGGCGTACGTCAAGAGTTGGAAAGGTGCCGAGGAGGCGTTGTCCGGGGAGATCAAAAGCTGGGAGGAGGCCGAAGGAGTTCCTGAGACGCCGTCGACTCAGCTTGTGGTGTTCATGAATCCCACAAAAGTCTCGCAGGTCAACGACGTCTGTCTGTCCGGGGGCAAGATGCCGCAGAAGTCGACGTACTTCTATCCGAAGATTCTCAGCGGGCTGGCGATTAACCCGCTTTAGAGGCGGGTGTTGGGTGGTCGGTGGTCGGTGGTCGGTGGTCGGTGGTCGGTGGTCGGTGTTGGGTGGTCGGTGGTATCGGGGCGCCTGGGGCAAAATGGCGAATTCGTCGCATCTCATGGGGTGTCGGAGGTGGGGGCTGATCGTCCTGTTGTGACGGGCCATCTGGCGGATTCGAGGCGGGTCCAGTGTGGCGCTGAGATGTAAAAGCTTGAAAAGGTACGAAAGATCGGGGGTGAAATCGTCGACAATAGATCTGAGGGGGGCGGCTGTGTCTATGGAGGGTAATTCGATGAGCAGACCAGGGATGGATGATGAAAGTCGGCGACGACAACAGAGCGCAGCGCGCCGAGGAGCGGCAGCGGGATCGGGACAAGCGCCAGGATAAGGCGCGCCAGCAGAAGGAGCGCAGGTTCTCGGACGTGATGGACCGACGCCGCACTGGGGAGAAGCGCCAGGCCGCCCAGCAGCGCGGCGCCGAACAGACGCGGCGAGCGAAGGGGCGCGAGCAGGCCGAACGGCAGCGCCCGGAGGGCCGTGACAAGCCGCAGAAGCGCGGCGGTCGAGAGGAGCGGACCCGACGCGGCGAGAAGTCGCAGGCGCAACGGGGCGAGCGCAAAGAAAAACAACGAGCCAAAAGCAAGGAGAGCGCCGGCGGAGATTCAACGACGCGGCGTGATACTGAGGGGCCAGCCAGGCGAAGCAGCGACGGCAAATCGGACGCTGCCGGGTCGAAGGCCACCCCCGGGGCTGGAGGCGAGGGGCTGACCGGCGAGATTGCGACGTCGGGCGCCGGCGCCGACGGGATGGGACCGGTGGAGGGAGATGGCCGGCTTACTGATCGCGGCGTCGAAGCGGTGCGAGAACGAGTCGGGAAGGCTGCGCATGCCGGAGGTGCGCAGGCGGGCTCGTCGGCGGCGCCGATCAACGAAGTGGCCCGGGAAATTCTGAAGGCTGTGCGGGTGGGCGAAGACCAGGCGAAGCGGCGGGTGATGTTTCTGGATGTGACGGTGCCTGGGCAGGGGGAGGTTCGGATTCGGCTTCGCCGCGACGGTGGCGGGGGCTTCGAGGTGCGGATGCGCGCGGACAACGATGCGCTGGCGCGAAGTCTTCAGAAAGACAGCGACCAGCTTCGCGAACGAGGCCGCCAGCAGGACGTGCGATTCTCGTCGATCCGGGTGGTGCGATAGGTGGGCACGAAGAGAGCTGGAACATCAGCAACGTGGATACGGGAGATGACCATTGAGTGATCAGGAGTCGACAGGCCGGGGCGAACAGCGGGACGTTGAAGAACCGTCGCAGTTCGAACAGGAGCAGGCAAAGACGAAGGCTATCGACGTGTCTGCTCTTCTCGACCGCAGGGATCAGGGCGAACGGGCACCGTCGACGGGCGTTGATGTCAACAAGGCCAGCGGTGAACCGGCTCAGTCAGAGCCGGCAGATGTCTCCGGGGCAAAGACGCGGGCCATCGATTTGTCAAAGCACTTCGAAGAGTTCAAAAAGAGTGAGCAGCAGTCCAATAGACCAGGGGCGCAACCGCCGAAGGAGGCGGGCGCTTCGACACCGGGGCCGACAAAACCGATGAATGCGGTGCAGTCGCCCCAACCACCGCCGCCGTCGCAGCGCGATGAGCCGAAGCACGACGAGGTGCGGCCGTTTCGGTGGGGCCGGCTCGATCGGGTGAACGCGTTGCAGTGCCAGGGGATCGAGCAGATGTATTCGGTGCTGCCAGCCCAAAAGACGCTGTCATCGCTTCAGCAGCAGCTTGAGTCGCGGATGGAACGGCTTCTGGGCGTGGACCAAAAGATCCGTTTGCGTGGGGTGGGAACGGTGATGGCCAGCGGCCACAACTTCGAGTTGAGCGACGGGGTCTGGACCTGGGGGCGGGTGGCGCCGTCGCAGTACCGATTTGTGGCGGGGCTGGGGCTGGCATTGGCGGTCAACTGGCTGGGCATTGCCGCGCCGGGCCACAATGTGATCGGCGCTGATTTTGAATTCGGTGTGGCGACATATCTGATCGCGGAGTTTTGCGGGGGGATCACCAAGTGGGCGGGGTGGCCGGCGTTGAGCTGGGCGGTCAATCCGATGAGCCGCCGGGATTTAAAGTCGATGGTGATGGTCGAAGAACCGCCATTGATCGAGATGACCTTCACGGTGCGCACACCGACAGGCGGCGGTCCGTTGCGGATCTGGTTTCCCATGAGTGTGGTGCGAACGCTGCGCGGCGACATCTGCGACAGCGGGGAGTTCACCATGGATGTGGACCA
>SKMT01000692.1 GCA_007120915.1 Myxococcales bacterium
CCGCTGCCGGCCCGGCGGCGAAGCTCCCGCGGAGCGATATCGGGACCGCTGCCGGCCCGGCGGCGAAGCTCCCGCGGAGCGATATCTACGCACCACCGCGTATGGTCGACCTCGACATCGAGCCCGAGAACGAACCCGAGCCCGAGCCCGAGCCCGAGAACGAGCCCGACCTACAGACAGAGCTGCCGGAGTACCTCGACGTCCTCAGTATGGCACTGCACACAAGACGACGGATCGGTCTCCAGAATCGGCCCGCAATCGAAGAGGAAGTCGGGGGGGTGGGGGTTGATGCCGCGGTGGCAGCTCACACAGTCGCGTTCGACGTGGCAGCTTGCGCAGTCCTCGATGTCGCGCCGCGCCTCGGTGGCGTGGTTTTGCGCAGCCATCGGGTCGAGCCAGTCGTCGGGATGGAAGTCGACGGTGGTGGGAGGGCCGTCGTCGAGCCGGGGGGAGACTCCAGCCTCGATGTGGCAGGGCTCGCAGAAGGTGTCAAGCCGGTGGCAGCTTGTGCAGTCCTGGATGCCCTGGTCGGCGTCCGAGGCGTGCACGACCTCGTAGTTGGGAGGGTGCACCGCGTAGGGCTGGTCCAGCGATTCGACGTGGCATTCCACGCAATCCTGTTCCATGTGGCAGACCGCGCAGTCGTTGCCCTGGCTCATTGCTACTGCTCCGTGGCGTCGCTCCCAGTCGACGGTGTGGTCCGCCGGCATCTGCTGCGATGAGGACTTGTCGGTGGAGTCGACGTAGATCTGCTGGGTCTGCGCCGGCGGCCCGGAGTCGGGCTGGCAGCCGGCCAGTGCAACCAGCACGGCGCACAGAAGGACAGCCAAACCCCCGAGCCCAAGCAAACCAGAAGACTTACTCATTGCCACGCCTCCAGCTCCAACAACGCAAACACCGCAGTATTCGCCCGGGTAAACGACCCGCCGCGGTGTTCCAGATTTACCGATACCTCTCCGATGTCCCCGATGCCCAGCTCGGCGCCAACCCCGGCGGTCGCCGCCCACCCGTCGTCGCGGCGCGGATGGCCGGGAGTGGCCCACAGCCCGGTGAGCCGACCCGTCAAAAAGAGATCGGTCATCGGGCCCGGCGCCCGCAGACGGGTGGTACCCAGGTACTGATCGCCGCCGGTTTCGCCGGTGATCGTCTGGGCGCTGAACTGCCAGGAGAGATCGACGGGCACGATCACGCGCATCTGATGGCGACTCGACAGCGCGGCGCCGACGGCCCGGTCGTCGCCGGGGTCAAAAATCCGCGCGTCCTCGTCGAAATACAGCCGTGTCCACACCCGCGCTTCCGCCACCGCCGCCAGCGCTTCGACGGGGTGACGGTAGGTCAGATAGCCGGAGCGGTGGGGCTGGGCGCCGAAGATGTTGAAAATGCTCGCCGAGTCGAAGACGGGACGGCGGTGATCGACGCCGGCGGAGACCACGCCGGGGTCGAAGCGGTGGGCGGCGTCGACGCGGGCGCGGTCCACCTGATGGACGAGCGAGTGGTACGAGCCCAGCGCAGTGATCGTGAACGGCTCGAAGGGGGCGGTGGTGGCCGTGGCGGCGACGTGGTTGGTCGTCGCCGTCTCCGTCGCGTCGTCGGCGCGGGGGCGGCGCTGGTGGCGGCCCACCACCTCCACGCGATGCTCGCGCCCGTGACGTATTCCGGCGTTGGCCGCCCCCATCCAGTGCCAGGGATCGTCGGTGACCACTGTCTCGTTGGGGGGAAGCCCCTGCACGTCGAAGGCGCCGGGATCGAAGGGGGTCAACCCCCGCTGCACGTCGCGCCCGGCGGCAACACCGGCGAAGGGCTGCCAGCCGTCGCCAGGCAGCCTCCAGTCGACGGCCACCCCGTCGAAGTCGGCGATGCCCAGGGGGCTTTGATGCCACTGGCGCCCGGCGGTGATCTGCACGGCATCGATGGGTTGGTATTCCAGATAGGCGATGTCGAGGCTGATGTCGTTCCAGCGCGCGTCAAACAGCGGATCCTGGCGAAGCCGCGGGGCAACCCCCAGATCTGTGGAGTAGCGGATCCCGAGGCGGGCGTTGAGGTCGCCGGTCTGATTGTCGCGTAGATCGTAGGCCGACAGCGTCAGCGACTGCGACAGCACTCGCCGGGTCGCAAACGTGGTATCCGAGCGAAGATGCTGGGTGGCTCTGGCCGCCGTCTGAGTGCGCACATGATACGTCGTCGCTTCCGCCTCGGCGGACAAAACCATCGTCATCGCCGTGGCGAGCACAACCGCCGGTGCCGTGGCAGCGGCGGCGGCAACAACGGTGCTGATCCCGTAAAATGGAGGGCGTGAGAAAAACATCAGAGACCGCTATACTCATCAGTGACACTGACGTCACTTTTACACCACCAGAAGGAGCACGGAAACCCGCCGGGGTTGTGTAACCAGGAATTTCGGCGTTCAGTTGGTTTGGTGCACCTCCGATCCCCGAACTCCCTGCGGGCTGCGCCCTCCGGTCGGTCGGGGCTACGCTCCGGCGAACGAACCTCAGATGCCCACCAACCACCAACCACCAACCACCAACCGCCCAGCACCCAGCGCCCAGCACCCAGCACCCAGCACCCAGAGCCCAGCACCCAGAGCCCAGCACCCAGCACCCAGCACCCAGCACCCAGCACCCAGCACCCAGCGCCCAGCACCCAGCACCCAATCCCTGCGCAAAAGGTTCACGGCTATGAAAACTTTTCATAACCCCAGGGGCGGGATGTCGGAACGACAGAGGCGACAGAAGGGACACAATTTCGTTGGTGATGGCTGTGCCCCCCGCCGTCTCACGGCGATCGGGGATCGGCTCGCTTCACGCCGATTCGGTGGGGCGATAGTGGAGCGAAAGTTGCATAATCTGAGCATGATGTTTCTTCATTTCAACGCGAGCCAGTTCCATGGATGAGTCGAAAGTCAGTTGGATGGTTCCCATCCCGGTGCGCCGCCCACGGGGCTTCACCCTGGTGGAGTTGATGATCGTGGTGGCGTTGATCGGGTTGCTCGCCGGAATCAGCGTGCTGTCGTTGAACACCGAGGACAACCGAGTCGGCCAGATGAACCGGGATATATCGAACCGGTTCAACGAAGTGCGCTCTCATGCGATGCGAACCGGTGAAGCGGTGGCCTTCCAGGTCGAGGAGGCCAGCGGCGACGACTACGGCACCATCACTTTTTTCGAGGGGCTAAATGCTGACGGCGACCCGGCGATGTCCTGCCCGCTGACCGAAAGCGTGGGCGATGAACTGGCGCAGGTCGATATCAACGATTACGGGGTGGAGGTGGAGCTGGTCGCCGTCGATCCTGACGAGTACGAGGGCAGTTCCAGCAGCGACTTCTACTGCGTGGGGCCGAATGGGCGGGTCGTCGGCTCCGACGGCTCGGTGCTGGGGGTCGACCAGTACGGCTGCACCTCCAGTGACGAAACGGACCAGATGAATCTGTTGCTCTTGCTTCGGGATCGAGACTCCGATGCCAGCCTCAGCTCGCTGTCTGAATGCGAGCCCTCCGATCAGATGGAGCAGGCACGAGAGCGCGATATGGCGAACTTCACGATGATTCACGTCGGTTACGGCGGACAGGTGAGGGTAATCCGATGAAGTGGTTGAACACACCCACCGAAGCACGGGGCTTTACGCTGGTCGAGCTGTTGATTGCGATGGTGATTCTGGCCATCGGAATCATGGCGACGATGGCGATGCAGTTCTCGGCGCTCGCCGGCTACAACAGCGCCCGCGACGCCACCGGGGCCACGGAGATGGCCAAGACAGTCGAACAGATCATCCAGACCGAAGCCCGGGGATGGAAAGCCGGTGACTCCCCGCCCGGCGGGGCCCAGGATCCATACGGAGAAGACAGCAATTACTTCGCGGCTGCATTCGCCGGGGGCGGGGAGTGGACCCGGGCCAACGAGGAGCCGAAGACAGTGCGTCGCAACACCGACGACACCGATGACGGCACCAACCGGTTTTGCGTCTACGTCGCCGCCGGCGAGGTCGAAGACGATGTCGCCCGCGTCGCCATCGCCGTGGTGTACCCGGCGGCCCGGGGAAGTTTCGACGATCCCACACAGTGCCCTGAACTGGGCTCCGATGAACTGGATACGGGCAACCGCCAGGACCTGGAGTTGATGGGGCTTCGCTCCACGCATCTGACCACGGCAGTGGGCGCGATGCCGGCCGACGATTGACGCCGACCCCCGAGAGTTAACCGATAGGATGGCAGTGACGATGAGACGACTGGCAACAACGATGCGAGCATTGATTCCCCGCAGCACCGCGAGGGGCTTTACCCTGGTGGAGCTGATGATTGCGATGGCGCTGGTGGGGTTGTTGACGGCCGTGATCTACGCGCTGTTCGTCTCCACCGCCGACTCGCTTACGGACGTGGAGGGTCACTCCGAGGCGCTCGACCAGGGCCGCTTCGGCATCGAACAGGTACGGCTGGGTCTTCTGGCCGCCGGCTCTCAGGCCACCCCCAACTCCCAGGTTGACCCGTGGATGGTCTCCAATGAGCGCCACGGGGCAAACCAGCCTGATATCTTTGCCATCATCCAGCACGATGACTGGCAGGAACAGAGCATCGAGGACATCGAAGACCAGTGGCTCGATGGCGGCGACGACCGCCGGCTCGCCTCCGACGGCGACAATCCCCACTCTGCGTTTAGCAGTTTCGTGGTGCTCGGGGCCTTCGACGTGCCGGCGAATCTATTTGTGAGTTTCCCCAGCGACGATGGTATCCCCGATATCGACACCAACAACCCGGAATTTGTCATCGAGGGCACGGAGCGGGGGTTGCACCGGGTGCTGGGCTACGACCCGTTCGACACCCGGGTGGTCAACGAGGTGAACGCCCCTGCAGACCTGGATGATCGGGCTCAACAGCGACTGCTTCGAGTCAGCGACCGCGAGGGCTTCTCCCAGATCCAGCCGATTACCGCGGCCACCGTCGGCAGCAGCGAAGCGCTCGGCGGCGCCGGCGGTCAGAGTGACAGCGGCGACAGCATGGTCACCGGGGATGCGATGAGTGTGACACTGCCGGATCTACACTTCCGAAGCGCCGGAGAACCGGCTGGGTTTGACGTCTCCGTAGAAGACGACGTCAGCTTTGATGCGGCGCTCATCGATGCCTACTGGTATCACGTGCGCCCGGCGCCCGATGATCCCCAGAACCTGCAACTGGTTCGCCAGCGACTCGATGCCAGCGAGATGGTCGACCAGGACAACCTCGACGATCTCGACGAAGCGTCGCTGGAGGACTACCGGGTCGATCCCCCGATGATTCTGGCCGAAGGGGTGGTGGACTTTCGGGTGTGGTTCGACTGCAAAGACAGCGTCGGGCAGGATGTCATCGACGCCGACTGGGAGAATGAATGGCAGATCGATGACTACGGCGACTGCATCGCCGACGGCAACCCCCACCTGGCTCAGGTAGCCCATGCCCGGTTGGCGACGCGAACGGCGAGCGAAAATCCCAACCGCCCCCACTATACGGTCGTCGACGGCTGGCCGGGCTTTGAAAGTGACAACGGCCAGATGCGCACCTTCGAGCTGGTCCCTGGCGCCGAGGGCTCGGCGGCAGTGGTCACCACCCAGACCAGCGTGGAGCTGACGAACTTCTCGATCCGCGACTATCGCGACTGAAGAGGATAGACGATGAGCGAGCATCGAAGGTTGACAGAACCGACCGGAGCGGCGCTGGTATTGGCGCTGCTGGTGATGTTGGTGTTGTCAGGGCTGGCGCTGGTGGCGATGAACTCCGTGGCCAGCTCCAGCACCATGTCCGGGATGCATCGGCTGCAGGCGCAGAGCTTTTCGATGTCTGAAGGGCTCAACCAGATCGGTACGCTCCGAAGTGGGCGTCAGGCCCCGGCATTTCACGCTCAACTGCAGGATACGGCGCTGGGCATGGAGTTCGAGGATATCGCCGGGGACCCGGATGGTGAGCTGGGCGCGATGCGCCGCGGCGGCTACGTGGAGGTAACCTCCGCCGGTGGAGATCGAGATATGGGGCAGATCGAGCTGCAAGACTCCGCTGTGCTGCTGGACGGAGACGGATTTGTCGAAAGTGTCCAGTCCGAGATGGAGCCGGAGTTCGGGTTTATCGTGCGAGACCCCCTCACCGGGCCTGCCGCGGAGGGATTCGGTGACGAATTCTGTCTGCTTCAGGTCACCGTCGGCTCTCACAGCACCTTCGGGACCACCGATCCCGACGGTGACGGCCGGGGCATCGGCCAGGGCCGGGCGCTGGGCCGGAATGCCTCCACGGTGATGATTGGACCGATCGAATGTGAATGATCGACACCGGGATGCTCCACCCCCGGTGAACACTCAGATGGATGAGTCGAACGAATTGGCGTTTCGACACCACAAGAGGTGACGCGATGACTTTGAAGACAACGATGATGACGAAGCCTCGCCGATGGATTCTGGGGGCCGTGGTGTGTGTGGGGCTGGCCGCGCTTCTGGTGCCGCGGCTGGCGATGCCATCGGACGACGGAGATACCATCGCTCAGCCTCCGATGATTACAGTCATCTTCGACACCTCGTCGAGTATGCAGTGGACCGAAAACGACGGGGAATATCCCTATTTAAGCCCCGACGAGCTCACCGCCTCCGAGCGAGATCAGCACCTGCCGGAGTGGCGCCACGGTGCACCCCTGAATCTGCCCGGATCCAGCCGCTCCGGACAGGGCCGGCCCATCGAACAAATTTACGACGACCTGGTCGATGAACTGCCGAGCTGGATGGACGATGCCACCAGTCTGCTTCCCGGTGGTAGCGAGGAGTCAATCCGCACCGTCGGCCCCTGCATGGTCTGGCATGCTCAGGAGGGCGATGACGAGGTGTGTGGCGACTATCATCGTCCCCCCTCCTGTGCGCTCAACGAGCAGGGCGAGTTGCCTGACGACTGCCCCTACGAGGGCTATGTGGGCGATATGGAGAGCCGGCTGTCAGAAATGATGAACAGCGATGCTCTTCGGCTCTCCGAAGAACGGCACACCCCGCGTCACATTGCGGTCAAACAGATTCTGACGGGGCGGATGTCGCTGGGCGATGTCGATTCATCGGGGCCGGGCTGCTGGTTTGTCCCCCGCGCCCGCGGTGCGCTTCATGAGGAACAGGTCTGCTGTGAGGCCGACGGCCAGTCCGGACGCTGTGGAACCCCTCCCCCGGGCAACCTCACCGATCCGGAACCCTTTAATTCCTATCTCGATTTCGACGAGCCGATCCCTCATTTCCAGGAAGTCTACGACTCCCAGGAGCCGGGGATGCTCGACGGGCTGGCCCGTTCGGCGATCTTTTCGGTGGCCACCTTCGACGGGTTCACCGGTGATGGTACTGAGCGCAACATCG
>SKMT01000175.1 GCA_007120915.1 Myxococcales bacterium
AACTGACGGGGGTGGATATAAGACAGATCCTGTTCCACGTCGACCGCCTCCGCGCTCAACCCCTGTGCCCGGGCCCGTCGACAACCTTGCAAATTTGTATTACGCTGCCGCCGAGCAAGATGCAGCCAAAACGTGCATGATGGTTCAACTTGGGAAGACACGCCGTCATTCGACCAACCAGGAGACTGAGCTATGTGTCGTATCATCCGGCCCTATCTGGTGTTTGGAGTTTCGTTGTTGATCCTCGCCGCCACGGCGGGGTGCGAACCGCAGTTCGAAGACGACTTCTGTGAAGAAGACGACGACTGTTTCCCCGACGAGATGTGTCAGGACGGCCGTTGCGTCGTCGACGATGATTACATCCACGACCCCAACGAGTGCGGCGGCGAAGAAGAGCTCGATGGCGCCGTCGGCGATCCCTGCGGCCCCTGCAATCTCGACCAGCTCCAGTGCGATGAAGACGACCCCAACGCGCTGGTCTGCGACGGTGAAACGCCCTGCCCCGAAGCCATCAGCACCACTCAGCCCACCAACATCGAAGCGACCTCGGCGACGTTCAACGGAATGATCGACGAATATCCCCACGACCCGATCGACGATCTGGGCTTCTGCTGGGGGCATGACCCGGAGCCCTCCGAAGAGGATGCCGACTGCGCGTCTGTCGACGATATCCCCACCGAAGAAGGCGAATTCAGCCACGACGTCGACGCACTGATCCCCGGTGCCGACTACACCGTTCGCGCCTTCGCCGTCAGTGCCGACGAGCGCGACTACGCCAACGATGTCGAGTTCACCACCGCCGCTCCCGCCCCCGAGAACGTCGACACCGACGGTACCGTCGACTCCGTAACCATCACCTGGGATGAACCGGAGGGCGCTGAAGGCTACCGGGTGTACGCCGACGACGACGAAATCGCCGATATCGACGACTCCGAAGAAACCGAATTCGAGCACGAGGACGCTTCCGCCGGAACCGTCACCGCTCCCGTCGACCCGGAAGCATCCGACGATCTGACCGATGGCATTGAAATTACCTGGGATGACGCCGACTCCGTCGACGGCACCGAACACGACTACACCGTCGTCGCCGTCTACCGCGACACCGAATCGGCCCCCTCCGAAGAGGTCGGCGGCAACCGCCTTGGCCCCGAGGCCACCGGTTACCAGCTCTACATCGGTGACGATGATACCCCGGACGAAGAGGACTGGATCGACCTGGGCGACACCAACGAATACATGCATGACGACGAAGAGGTACCGAAAGCCCAGATTTTGCCCGAAGATGCCGAAGCGTCGAACGGGGACTACAGCAATCAGATTACCATCTCCACCCCCGAGCCGGACTTCGAGGATGCCGATGAGGTGACCTATCGGCTCCGCTCCATTTATGGAGAGGATGACGAAAGCAACAGTGAACCGTCGCCGCAATTTGAAGGCCAACGAGGCCACGACACTTCGGTGGACTACCAGTGGCAGCGAAGCGACGATGATGACACCTTCGCTGACCTCGACGGTGTCACCAACCGCGAAGATGTCGACGACTCCGATGAAATCCTCAGCGGCGACACCTTCTATTACCGGGCCCAACTGGACGCCGACGGCGCCGAAACCGCTTTCACCCCGTCCGATGACGGCTATGTGATGGACACCGATGCTGGCTCCGTAAGCCAGCCCGACGTCACCGACATCACCGCCGACTCGGCAACCTTCAACTCCACCGTCGACGATCTGGGCACTCCCGAGGCCTCCGAACACGGCTTCTGCTATTCGACGGACACAACCCCGGAGTACGGCGATGACGACTGCCTGGAGTTGGGCGCACCCGGCTCGACAGGCGACCCCATGGAAGCCACCGCTTCCGCTCTCGAACCGGGCACCAGCTACCATGTACGTGCGTTTATCCATCACGACGACGCGGGAACGGGCTACAGCACCCCCGCCGAGTTCACCACTGACGCCCCCGAACCGGACGGGCTGTCCGTCACTGAAACCGTCGACGACATCACCATCTCCTGGAACGAAGCCTCCGGGGCCACAGGCTACCGGGTGTATGCGGACCACGACGGCGACGGCAGCTTCGCGGTTATCGACGACATCGGCGATTCCTCACAGACCAGCACCACCGACAGCGACGCCCCCGCCGGCACGGCGCTGACCCCCGGTGACTTCGAGGCATCCAATGACGATACCGAAGGAGTCGAACTGACCTGGACTGCCCCCGACACCGAACCGGGAGCGACAGTGGATTATGAGGTCGTCGCCGAATACGCCGACGCCGACAGTGGCCCGGCCGTAACCTCCGGACAGCGAAGCGCCCCCGACATCACGGGCTACGAAGTCTCGATTGAAGGGGCAGACTGGGAGTGGGCCGGCGATGACAGTGCCACCAGCTTCCTGGACGACCAGGCGCCGTACGCCACGATCGAAACCGGCGAAACCAACGCCAGCGAGGGCGATTACAGCGACCAGATCACCCTGGAGACTGCGGCGCCGACCTTTCAGGCCGCCGGCGATCAGTCCTATCAACTGCGCGCGGTCTGGGGCCCCAATGACGAATACAGCGGGAACGAAACAGGCTCCGAAACCGGCCAGCGTGCCTACGATGACGACACCACCTCCTACCAGTGGCAGCGAAGCGACGATGATGACACCTTCGCTGACCTCGACGGGGTCACCAACCGCGAAGACGTCGACGACTCCGACGAAATCCAGGACGGTGAAACCTACTACTACCAGGCGGTCATCTCCGCCGACGGAGCTTCGGATGCCACCACCGACTCCGATGAGGGATGGGTCACCCCCGCCGTCGAACTGGATGCCCCCGACAATCTCAGCGCCTCCACCGACAACACCGACGCTATCGAACTGAACTGGAGCGATGTCGACGACGCCGACGAATACGTCGTCTTCCGTGACGGCAGCGAAATCGCCACGGTCAGCGACACAGAATACGACGACACCGACAGTGCGCTGAACGAACCCGACCTGCCTCCGGCTCCCGCGTCAGCCTGGGTAGACAGCTCCGACGCCTCTTCCGTAACCATCGCCTGGGATGAAGCCGAAGCCGACCGCGGTGACAACGAGCACACCTACACAGTGCGGGCGCAGGCCGGCGACGAGCAGAGCCCAGACAGCGATCCCGCCGACGGCGCGCTGGAAGCCCCGTCAATTGATGGCTATGAACTGGCGATTGGAAGCGGCGACTGGGAATCCGTCGGCTCCGACACTGATTACACCGACAGTGACGAGGCGGCGCCGCCTGAAATCTCCTTCGGCACCCTGACGGCAACCGATGACCATCCCGACGGCATCGAAGTCGACATCGCAGACTTCGACGAGTATCCCATCGAAGTCGCCGACGGGGAGTCGCTGACCTATCGCGTCCGCTCCGTGGACACGGATAACCGCACTTCCGCTGATGGTGAGTACGCCGACACCGAGGGTAGCCGCACCGCCGACAACGAAGATATCGACGCACAGTGGGAGTATGACGACGGTACCTGGAACCTTCTTACTGACGAGATCAGCTATGACGACGCTCAGTATCTGGATGAGAACGTCGCCCCCGGCGAAGAGCGCACCTACCGCGTCACAGCCGACATCGACAGCATCGGCGACACCGCTGTCGAGTCGGGCACCATCACTGGTACCGCCGGCGACGAAGAGGACAACGGCGACAACGGCGACAACGGCGACGAATAGCCCCTGAAGTAGTTCACAGTACCTATCGCCGATCGCCGGGGCCCTCCACGGTGATCCTCAGCGGGGCACCTGCCCGCAAGATGTTGCATGTTCTGGCCTCACGGCTACAATCGCCCAAGCTTTTTTGTTACTTACCGACAGATTACTGACACCAATCAAAATTCACAGCGGCGCGTGCCAGGCCACGTCAGCCACAGAAAGGTAGCAACGATGGAAAATGAAGATGTAAGCGTACTGATCGTCGAGGATGACCCAGATCTTGCGGAGGCTCTCCAAGAGATCCTCGCCTCTGAGGGGTTTGACGCCGACATCGAGAGCAACGGTGCCCGTGCCATCGAACGCATCGAAGACGAAAGCCCGGCTGCCGTGCTGCTGGATCTGGAGCTTCCCGGCGCCAACGGTTTCGAGGTCTGCCGTCAGGTGCGTCCCGACTACATGGGCGCCATCATCATGCTCACCGGCAAGAAAGGCGAAAACGAACATATCGAGGGGCTGGAAGCCGGCGCCGACGATTATGTGACCAAGCCGGTCTCCAGCCCGGTGCTGATCGCACGGCTCAACGCGCTGCTGCGCAGGCTCCATCAGATCTCGGAGGTCACCGACGTTTCGCTGGCGGGGCTGGACACCAAACAACTGACCCGCGGCCCCCTTGAGATCGACCGGCGCGCGCGCGAAGCCCACATCGACGACGACCACGTCAAACTGACCACCTTCGAGTTCGACCTGCTGTGGCTTCTGGCCTCCCGAACAGGCTCCACGGTCAGCCGCGATGAGTTGTACGAAGAGCTTCTCGAGCGCCAGTACGACGGGCTCGACCGCACCATCGATGTCCACATCTCCAGGCTGCGCAAGAAACTGGTCGAGTTCGGCGGCGAATCAGACTGGATCAAGACCGTCCACGGCAAGGGCTATCAGTTCTTCGTGGGCGACTGAGCATCACCCCTCCCGCTCTCCCACCACATTCTCCAGCAGATACTCCCGGCGCTGACCTCGGTCGGCGACGTTCGCCAGCGCGTGCATCAGCTTTGTGGTGCCCGCCTCCACGGTCATCTCTCCCCCATCGATGGCGCCGGCGTCGCGCAGCGCGCGGCTGTTTTCGTACTTGTCCAGGTCGATCCTTCCCGCCGACTGCGTCACCACCAGCACGTCAATTCCGGCGTCGACCACGGTGCGTACCGCCGACGGAATGTCGGGTCCTCTCGTCGGCGTCGTTCCCAGCCCGTAAGCAGCGAGCACCAACCCGCCGAACTGTTCGCTCTGGCCGGCCAGCCGCTCGATCAGCCCCGCCTGCATCCCCGGGGCCACCCGCACCACCAGTACCGACGGATCGAAGTCAGGCTCGAACACACAGCGGCCCGTCGACCGCTGCGCCATCTCATCGATGACCACGTCCACCCCCAGCCTCGCCAGCGGTGCCGTGCCCGGGCTGTCAAACGCCCGGTAATCCTGCACGTTACTCTTCGTGGCCCGAACTCCTCGGAGCAGAAGCCCGTCAAAGCAAAGCCCCACCCCCTCCACCCCACGTGTCGCAAGCTCCACCGCATCCACCAGATTGCGCCTGGCGTCGGTGCGATGCGCCGCCAACGGCCGCTGCGCCCCCGTCAAAATCACCGGCCTGGCCAGATCCCGAAGCGCGAAACTCAGCGCCGAGGCCGTATACGCCATCGTGTCCGTCCCGTGCACGATGACCACTCCGTCGTAGTCGTGGCGCGCCTCGTAGATCTCGTGGGCCAGCCTCGTCCAGTGCTCGGGACCCACATCACTGGAGTCGAGATTAAACAAAATTCTGGTCTCCAACTGGGCAAGCTCGTTTAACTCCGGGACCGCCTCGTCCAGCGCATTGGCAAACGCATCGGGCACCAGCGGCTCGCCGGTCATCCCCAGCGTCCCACCGGTATGCAGTATCAACACTCGTGACATTCGATTTCTCCGGGAACAGGTTCAGTGCAAACGCACCGTACACGGGAGCGATCCAAAGGCGCAACGGCGTCGGGCTCGGTGTCGATCTCGGGCTCGGGGTCGATCTCGGGCTCGGGGTCGGTCATGTCCGCCCCGCGGGCATCTTCCCCCTGGGGGAAGTGGCCGAACGCAGTGAGGTCGTTGGGGGGATTCACCGAGATCGACATCGACATCGACATCGAGTTCGAGTTCGACGCGTTCTCACAGGCCTCCACAGCCCTGGCACCCCTCGCCCTGCTCACCTACACTGGCCCCGTCTCAGCTCAGGCAACCACGTCCGACCACCCACCACCGACCACCCACCACCGACCACCGACCACCCACCACCGACCACCGACCACCGACCACTGCCCCCATGGCCCAAACCTACTTCGCCTCCATCCAACCCGGCCTCGAAGAGGCTTTGCTCGACGAGATCCGCCGCATCGGCGGCAACCGCCCGAAGGTGCTAACCGGCGGCGTGGAGTTCGACGCCGCCCGAAAGCGCCTCTATCTGGCCCATCTCCAACTGAGAACACCAACCCGCATCTGGCTTCGCGTCGACGAGTTTCGCGCCCGTGATGCCCCGGAGTTGTACAACAAAACCCGCCGCTACAACTGGGAGCGACTCATCGGCGGCGAACACCGCATCCGGGTCGAAGCGCACTCAAAGGAGTCGCGGTTGTACCACACCGGCAAGATCGCCGACGCCGTCGCCGACGCGCTGACCGACCGCTTCGCCGAAGACCTCGGCGACGAGTCGCCCCCCGAGTTCACCGACGACACCGACGACGATGCCCTGGTGGTGATGGCGCGCATCGTCGACGACCGCTGCCAACTGAGCCTCGACGCCAGCGGCGAGCGGCTACACATCCGCGGCTGGCGCACCGAAGCCGGCGACGCCCCGCTTCGCGAATCGATGGCCGCCGCCATGCTGGAGCTGGTCGACTGGTCGCCCGAAGACGGGCTGGCCGACCCAATGTGCGGCGCCGGCACTATCCCCGTCGAAGCCGCCTGGCGGGCGTTGGACCGCCCACCCGGGCTCGACCGCGCATTCGCCTTCCATCGCTGGCGTAATTTCCAACCGGAGCGCTACCAGAAGATGGCCGACGAGCTGCGCGATGACGTCGCCGACGAACTACCGGCGCCGATTCGAGGCTATGACGCCGACGGCGACGTCATCGAGAGGGCCCGCCGAAACGCCAAACGCGCCCACGCCGACGACCACGTCGACTTCGACACCGCCCCGCTGTCCGACCTGCAACTTCCCAACCACATCCGCTGGATTGTCACCAACCCACCCTACGGCGAACGACTCGGCGAATCGGGCATCATCTCCGAGCTGATTAAGACCTGGCAGAACCAACACGGTCGCTGCCAACTCGCCTTTCTGTGGCCGTCAAAAGCCCGCGACGTCGTCGACGGCCACAACATCTCGCGGCTCCACCGCACAACCAGCTTCGACTACGGTGGCATCTCCGTTGATCTGTGGACAACCCAACGCGCCGAACGTTGATGGTCATTGCGGCGACGGTTCCTGCGCGGATTTCACGGAGACTCGGAGGGCGCGGAAACTGAACGCGGAGCGCGGAAGAGCACGCGGAGGGGGCGCGGAAGGCGCGGAGAACAGCGATGCTCGGTGCCGATGCGGGCGCAGATGGTCTTTTCGACGCTGTTTTCCTCCCGATTCGTC
>SKMT01000730.1 GCA_007120915.1 Myxococcales bacterium
CTCGCTGTACCGCGACGAAGAGGGTCAACTCGTCGACGATCTGTCGGACCCGGACCACGAGCACGCACAAGAAATTGCCGAGATCATCCAACTGAAACGCCCCGACGTGCTGTTGGTCAACGAATTCGACTACGACTCTGAGCAGACCGGCGTCGAACTGTTTGCCGACAACTTCCTGTCCACCCCCCAGGGAGATGCCGAGCCCATCGACTACGCCTACTACCACGGCTTCGAGTCCAACACCGGCGTGCCTTCGGGCCACGATCTGGGCGACAGCGGCTCCGTGGGCGAAGAACCGGGCACCGAAGAGTACGCCAACGACGCCTACGGCTACGGCAAATTCCCCGGCCAGTACGCCTTCGCCGTCTTCTCGAAGTACCCCCTGGACGTCGACGACGCCCGCGAATTCCGCACGTTTCTGTGGGACGACATGCCCGACAATCTGATCCCTGAGGACTTCTACTCCGACGAAGAGATCGAAATTCTGCGGCTCTCCTCGAAAAACCACGTCGATCTGCCCGTCGACGTCGAAGGCCACCCATTGCATCTTCTCGCAAGCCACCCCACTCCTCCGGCCTTCGACGGCGACGAACAGCGCAACGTTCGGCGCAACTACGACGAAGTGCGGCTGTGGCACGACTACATCCGTCCCGACCATGCAGACTATCTGTACGACGACGACGGCAACGAAGGCGGGCTCGATGAAGATGCCTATTTCGTCATCGCCGGCGATCTGAACATCGATCCCGACGAGGGCGAGGAAACCGGCGCCATCGAGGCACTGCTGGGCGCCCCCCGCACCTACGACCCACAACCGACCAGCGAGGGCGGAGAGGCCGCCGGCCCCCACGACGCCGTCACCTCCGACTGGCCCCCCGACCCCGGCAACATGCGCGTCGACTACGCGCTCCCCTCCTCGAATCTGACCGTCCACGACTCCGCGGTGTTCTGGCCCGCCCCCGGCCAGCCCCACGCCGAAGTGGTCGAGGCCACCGACCACCGCCTCGTCTGGGTCGACATCACACTCGGCGACGACTGAACTGAAGCACCCCTTGTCGTATTCGTTCTCGGGCTCGGGCTCGATGTCGATCTCGGTTATGTCCGCCTTGCGGGCATCTTCCCCCTGGG
The DNA here is from genome assembly GCA_007120915.1 of Myxococcales bacterium. Taxonomy (GTDB): domain Bacteria; phylum Myxococcota_A; class Bradymonadia; order Bradymonadales; family Bradymonadaceae; genus SLJM01. The sequence goes on from SKMT01000730.1 coordinate 1,129, forward strand.
GGGAAGTGGCCGAACGCAGTGAGGTCGTTGGGGGGATCCACCGAGTTCGAGCATCGACATCGACATCGAGAACGACCTCGACATCGAGTTCGACACCGAGCCCGAGCATCGACATCGAGAACGTTCTCGATCTCGAAGGCGTCTGTGGCGCCAAAGCTCCCCCGGAGCGATATCTGGACCGCTGGCGGCCCGCCGGCGAAGCTCCCACGGAGCGATATCTGGTCATCTACCCCGAGAAATTAAACGGGTAATTCACCCGAACCTCCCCGCCCCCATCGGGCTCCGGGAACGTCCACTCGCCGATCTGCTCTATCAGACATTGCTCCAGCTCGGCGCTCTCCATCTCTGACTCTACGACCGATACCTCCACAACCTCTCCCGTGGGCCCGATCACCCATTTCATCATTATCTGCCCGCTCAGTTCCGGGTCCTCCTGAAGCTGGCGTTCATAACAATGCCGGATTGGACGCCGATTCTGGCGAACGACGCGCTGGATGATATCGTCACCCTCGGCGTCGTCCTCAGTCCCGCCAGAACTGCCCTGAGGCTCTTCCCCGCGGGACAGCTTTCGGGCCTGCTCACGCAGGTTGCGAGCCTCCCCGCGCTCAATTCTTCGAATCTCCACCCTTTCGACGGCCTTCCCCTCGACAGCGGTCAACTGCTCCGTTTGCTCATCGCCAACTTCGACAGTCTCCACATCGGCTTGCGCGACGAGTTTGCCGTCGAGCAGCTCCCACCACCACTCGGCATTTGCCTCCAGGCGGTCGCTACTGAACCGTTCTACCGCCTCACTGGCCAAGTCCTCCCCGGCGTGCTCCTCGTAGTACTCGCGCACCAACGGCTCGATGCGCTCGGCGAGTTCTTCGGCTCTCGTCTCCTTGAGCGCCCCCTCCGACGAAATGACCAGATCTGGAACTGCGCAGGCCAACAGTTCAAAGTGAGCCTCAACAGATGCCTCATCCATCTCTTCCGGCATCGACGAAGGGAGAAGCCCACGCTGATTGATGTGAAGCTCAGGCAGACGGTCCAACACATGGAAGTAAAACTCACACTGTACCGTTGTCGGCTCATCATCGTCGCCCTGCCCGACTGTGCGCTCCACCACCACCCCGTAGTAACCCACCTCCAGGCGCGGCTGCAGGTCCTGTTGGGCCGATGGCTGTTCCGCCTCATCGGCGGTGGGCTCCGACTGCTCATCCACCTCCCCTCCCGAGGTCGCACAGCCAAAACAGCCAAGCACCACCAGCAACACCACCCCTACAGCGGCGAGAAAACCGGCCGGCCTGATGTCATCGCGTCCATCGTTCATTGATCTCTACCCCGCTGCATCATCGACGAGTCATCCCGGCCCTCACCGTACCGGAACAAAAACGACTCGCACAGTCGATCTGGCCGGATATCGCGCCGTGGGCGCTGTGCCGGCGGGCCGCCACCGGATGACGCACAACCTCCCCGCATGCTGTGCAAACTCGACCACCGACCACCGACCACCGACCACCGACCACCGACCACCGACCACCGACATCGAGCCCGAGCACCGACACCGAGTTCGAGCGTCGACACCGAGCCCGATCATCGACCCCCAGACGCCTTGACCCACCTCTCTTCGCTCCTAGAATACCACTATGGTTCCGTAACGGTTCCATAATGGCACCGCCTTCCAGCCCACGGCAATCCCATGGCTTCCATCACCCTCAAAGGCGTTCCCGACGAACTGCTCGATGCGCTGCGAAAGCTCGCCGAAGAGGAGCGCAGAAGCCTCAACCAGGAGGCCATTTATCTGCTCGAACGCGCTGTCGCCGCTTACTCCGACTCCGAAGCGGCAGCCCGACGCGAAGAGGTCGCCCGACAGGCTGACGCCTGGCGCAACCTCGCCGGGCGCTGGCAGTCCCAACGCGATGCCGACGATGAGATCGAAGATATCTATGATGCCCGCACTCCGGGGCGGGATGTCGAACTATGAAACTGCTCGACACCGATGTCTGCATTGAGATTCTTCGGGGCAACGAATCAGTAATTCAACACCGCGAGCAGACCCTCGCCACCGTGGCCACAACATGGATCACCGCCGCCGAATTGTACTTCGGCGCCGCCAATTCTTCGGCCCCCCAGGCCAATCGATCACTGGTCGATGATTTTCTCGCCACGCTACCGGTGCTGGGCCTCGACCGACCGGCCACCCGTCGATTCGGCGAACTCAAGACGCTTCTGCGCCAACGCGGCGAGGGCCTTGCAGACGCCGACCTTCTCATCGCCTCCATCGCCCTCGCCCGGGGCGCCGTCGTCATCACCGGCAACCGCCGTCACTACGAACGAGTCCCCAACGTCGAACTCGAAGACTGGATCCGCCCCGACTGACTCCGGGGCCGGCGTCGCTGTCGTTCTCGGGCTCGGGCTCGATGTCGTTCTCGGGCTCGATCTCGATGTCGGGCTCGGGCTCGGGCTCGATGTCGTTCTCGGGCTCGATGTCGGGCTCGGACTCGATCTCGATGTCGGGCCCGGGCTCGGACTCGATGTCGGGCTCGATGTCGAAGGCGGCTGCGGCGCCAAAGCTCCTTCGGAGCGATATCTGGACCGCTGGCGGCCCGCCGGCGAAGCTCCCTCGGAGCGATATCCGGACCCCCGGCGGCTCGCCGGCCAAGCTCCCGCGGAGCGATATCCGGACCGCCTCCGGCCCCGTAACGACGCCAATAATTCGAATCTACTTCCTGAAGTATTGACCCCGGCGAGCTTGTCTCGCCGGTGAACGAGTCTGGGCTGCTACGTGATGACGCACAACCTCCCCACATGCTATGCAAACCCAACCATGAAACGCTTCTCCAAAGCCTGCGAACGCAACAAAGAACCGATCGGCGACGTGCTCGCCGACATCCTGCCCGACGACGGGCTGGTCCTCGAGGTCGGAAGCGGCACCGGCCAGCACGCCGTCGCCTTCGCCCGTCGCTTCCCTCACATCAGATGGCAGCCCACCGACCGGCCCGGCCGACTCGACAGCATCCGCGCCTGGCGCGCCGACGCCGACCTCGACAACCTGAACGAGCCTCTTGAGTTTGATCTGTTTGACGACGCCCCACCGGTCGACCGAGCCGACGCCGTGGTCGCCATCAACGTCATCCACATCGCCCCCGCCGACGCCATCGCGCCGCTTTTCACCCACGCCGACGCCGTACTCGACGAAGGAGCCCCGGTCATCCTCTACGGCCCCTACCGCTACCGGGACCGAGAGTTGGAACCCTCCAACGAGCAGTTTGACCGCCATCTGCAGGCTCGAAACCCCGAAAGCGGGCTGCGCGTCTTCGAAGACGTCGACGACATCGCCGCCGACCACGGCTTCGAACACGTCGCCACAAAGCGGCTTCCCGCCAACAACGACATCCACTGGTGGCGCCGCTGAGTCACTCCACCACCAGTTGATAGTTCAACCGCCGGGCTGTTCGCTTCAAATCACCCAGCAGCACGGGATCTCGCAGTGGTCTGCGATCCAGCGGCTGCTCCCCGAAGGCATCACGGGCCCGTTCGTACAATGCGACAGCAGCCTCGTTGGCATGCATCGATGAGGAATACAGCAGTCCGTCGACCTCCGGAAACGCCGCGTAGAATCGACGAGACCAGGCTCGCGCATGCGCACGGGGCCCGGTGTTAATTTTCATCGAGGCCCCGATGCGGGTGGGCCAGGCGCCGGTTAGATCCAGAAGTTCCAGCGGCCGTTGCGGTTCAAACGCCACCAGCCACGGGTCTTTGCGCGACAGGTTAATCGTGCGGGTGTCCTGAAACACCTCCGCGGCACAGGTCGTCAAATCCGTGGCTGCGTAGTAGATCCCGTGGTCGTCATGGTACCGGGCAGATCCCTCGATCGGATGATGATCAAACCTGGCGTTCAGCGGCCCGAAGTGCCGAAAGTCGTTCCATCTCGTCGGATAATCGCCTCCCCGCCGGTAGATCCGCACCAGCACCGTATCCCCTTCGATGTTCTGAATCTCCGCACCGATGTCGCGCAACTGCTTCACCGTCGGCGGCTCGGCGGGCAGCTTCACCATCACTGAATCCGTTGCGCAATCTCTGCGACCGGTTCCACCGGATATCCGGCGCGCAACCATTGAAGCGGAGATCGGCGCTTGCCCTGATCATCGACGAGATCCGGATTCGCAGTGGTAAACCACTTCCGCACCTCCAGCGGATGAAGCCCGGTATTCAGCCGAAAGATCACTTCGCCGATTCCACGTACAATCCCATCGGACGCAAACTGAAACACCGGGATATGCCATCGGCCGGTCGGTTCGGTCTTAAACCCGTACAGCTTCGGCGACTCCCCGCCGAGCATCTGCCGGATTCTGCTGGTCTGGACATCGAGTCGTTGTGCGGCCTGCTTCGTCGACAGACTTCGTGCGACCAGTTCGGCATAGTCGACGATCGTTTCGGCCACCGGATCGCCTTCACCGTCGAACGGCTCGAACGTCAACCCTGCCTCGCTCAGTCTGGTCTTCGTTGCTTCCGAGGGCATTCCCTCCGTGGAGCGGCGCTGAATCTCAGTCTGTTCTTCGAGCCGGTCGACAACGACCTCAAAAAACTCCCCGACCGTCATCTCGATGCCCCGTTCCCGCAGCAACTCTCCCGCTGACTGATCCGCGCCCTTCTCACGCAGATGCTCGTCTGCGAACCCCCGGGCTTTTTGCTGTTTCTGAGTGGACATGCAGGTTCCATGGCAGGAGTCGGTTACTAACGTATCATAACGACGTTAACCCTCGTTAGCAAAACGTCCCGTAGAAAGCGATTATTTCCACTCCTTGCTGAAGTACGCCCTATGTGTGCTCACCACCCATTTTCATCCCCTCATCTCCATTATCTCCACATCCCCTGTTGCTTACACACAGCAGCTCTCCCACCGCCCACACGGATATCAGAAATATCGCCTTGCGATCTCCCTCGATTTTTGCACTCTAGCCGGACGCAAATGCTCACGCTGTTGCCATAGCAGTAAGGTCGGAACGTGGCAGACCACAAAGACTTAAAACGCACGCTGGGATTCTGGGACGCCCTGATGATCGGGGTGGGCACCATGATCGGTGCCGGCATTTTCCTGCTCGCCGGCACCGCCGTGGAGTTGACCGGACCGGCGGCGATGCTGTCGTTTCTCGGCGCCGGCATCGTCTGCGCGATGACCGCCGCCTCCACCGCCGAGTTGGCCACGGGCATGCCCAAATCCGGCGGGGACTACTACTTCGTATCCCGGTCGCTGGGCCCGATGTTCGGCGCCATCTCCGGGGTCGGCATCTGGCTGAGCCTCACCTTCGCCATCGCCTTCTATCTGGTGGGCATGGGTGAATACGTGCTCCAGGTGTTCCGCCGCGCCGCCGAAAACTATCCGGCACTCGAACCATTGGTAGGCACGCCCATCCCGGCGGCAGCGATGATCGGGGGCGTGCTTTTGGTATTGCTCAACGTGGTGGGCGCCAAAAAATCGGGGCGCACCCAGCTTGTGATCGTGGTGGTGCTTCTGGCGATTCTCGCCGTCATCGCCGTCGGCGGGCTTCTGGAAGTTCGGCTCGACAATCTCGATCCCTTCCTCGCCCGTGAAGGCGAGGGCAGCGGCGACTGGACCCAGATTCTGTCGACCACCGCCCTGGTGTTCGTCTCCTTTCTGGGATTCGTCAAAATCGCGGCGGTCTCCGAGGAGATCAAATCTCCGTCGATCAATCTGCCGCGCACACTGATCGGGTCCGTCTTTATCGTCACCGCCCTCTACGTGGTGATCGTCGTCGTACTCGGCGGGGTCTTCACCCAGCAGGAGATCGGCGCTGCCGAAGATCCGCTGTCGACCGTCGGCGAGTTGGCCTTCGGTCCCGTCGGCGCCATCGCCGTGATCGCCGCCGGGCTTCTGGCCACCATTTCGTCGGCCAACGCCAGCATCATGGCCGCCTCGCGCATCAACCTGGCGATGGCCCGCGATCGGATGGCCCCCGGGTTTTTCAGCAAAATCCACAAGACCTTCCTGACGCCGCACCGCGCCATTCTGGTCACCGGCGTGCTGGCACTGGTCTTCATCAACATCGGCGGGCTCGAAACACTCGCTCAGATCGCCAGTGTGCTGCAGTTGTACAGCTACGCGGCGCTGAATATCGGCTGTGTGATGCTGCGCGCTGCCGACCCCGACTGGTACAACCCCAGCTACCGGGCCCCGGGCTACCCCTTCGTGCAGATCA
>SKMT01000148.1 GCA_007120915.1 Myxococcales bacterium
AAGAGGTCACGGTCTTCGCGATTTCGCTTCATCTTCGCGAGCTTTTCAGCGTGTCGCGCTCAGTTTCCGCGGCCAGCGTTCATTTTTCGCGGTCTGGGTTTTGCCCTCCGCGTTCCGTGCCTCAGCGCCTCAGTGCTTCGCGTCCCGCGCCTCCGCGGTCCGCCACTCAGCGCCCAGTGCTTCGCGTTTCGCGTTTGTGCTTCCGCGTCAGCAGACTTCGTCGTCGCAGAACAGCCGCACCCAATCGGAAGTTGGAACTCACAAATCCGACAACTTTACCCCTGCCGCCGGAAACCGCTCACACCCCATCGAGACCGTGAGTTTTGACAATCTCCAACATGCTGGCATATAAGCGAGACCGATTTACTTCATGGGTATAACAACGCTGCAGTCGTCGGGAGACACGGATGGCGCGAATGAAAGTCGGCATCATTGGAGTCGGAAACGTCGCGGATCTTCACGCGCGTGGCTACGAGGAGGACCCCCGTGCCGAGATCGAAGCCGTCTGTGACATTGTCGAGGACAGGGCGATTCAACGCGCGCTGGACTGGGGTGCGAACGCCTACTACACCAACTACAAAGAGCTGTTGGCGCACCCTGGGCTGGATGCGGTAGAGATTCTGACACCGCATCACCTGCATGCTCAACAGGTGCTCGATGCCCTTGATGCGGGATTGCATGTGTCGGTGGAACGCCCCATCGCGCTGACGATGGAGCAGGCCAACCAGGTCGTGCAGAAGGCCCAGTCCCTGGAGCAGGTACTGCAGGTCTACGAGCCATGTCTGTTTTACAAACCGCTGTTGGATGCTCGCAATCTCATCGACGCCGGTGAGGTGGGCGATCCGACGGCGATTCGGGTGTCCATGACCATCGGCCGTGGCGACGGCGGGGTGTGGGACTTCGAATCGGAGCAGGAGGGCGCCGACGGGCTGTGGCGGTTTAACCCCGAGTTTTCGGGGGGCGCGCCGATGCTGTACGACGTCGCCTATCACACCTTCTGTATCGCCCTGTTTCTGATCGGCAACGTCGAGAAGGTGGAGGTGTGGCAATCACACACCAAGATCAACGACGAGCTGCAACTGGACGCCCCCAGCGTGGCGATGTGGAAGCACATGCAGCAGGAGTGCTACGGCACGATGACGCTCAACTACGCCCCGCAGCGCAAGATGCGCACCCAGCATCACCCCCTCGAAGCGTTGATCACCGTCGAGGGTACCCGCGGGGACATCGACGTGATTCGCAGCTCCGATCCGACCCAACTGGAAGCGCCGGTGGAGCTTCGCCGCGACAGCCGCAAGGTCAACTACGGCCAGCGAAACACCGCCTTCGAGGACAGCTTCACCCGGGCGACCCAGAACTTCATCAGCGCCTGCTATGGCGAAGACGAGCCGCTTCTGGGGCTCGGCGAGGCGCGCCAGCTTCTGCTGTTGACCTGCGCCTACCAGGAGTCGGTCAAACGGGGCGCCGCGGTCTCCCTCCAGGGGGAGTGAAGCCGGGGCTCGGACTCGATTTCGACCTCGATTTCGACCTCGATTTCGACCTCGATTTCGACCTCGATTTCGACCTCGATTTCGACCTCGATCTCGACCTCGATCTCGATTTCGACCTCGATCCCGAGAACGAGAGCGACTCCGACCCCGAGAACGACCTCGAGAACGAGCCCGACCTGGATCTAGACCCTGGGATGTGTGACAGAGATGACGAACAGCACCAACCACGTCGATGCGGTACGCGTCGAAGAGCCGCCTGCGTCCTATGCGGTGATGCTCAATGCCAGAGCCAGGGGATGGACCGGTGAGATTCACGCCGCGGCCAACCGCTATGTGCCGTCGGAGCACCTCTTTTTGACCGATGACTTCCGGCAGGCCCGAAAGACCATCGAGAAGCTGCTCGACGAAGACTACGACGTAATCTTCACCGGTGGAGGCGACGGCACCGTCGTCTATCTGATGAATGCTATCGAAAAGCGCATCGCCGACGGAGACATTGCCCGCGACGAAGCGCCGCCGGTGGGGGTGTTGAAGCTGGGCACCGGCAATGCCATTGCGACCTATCTGGGCGCGGGCCCGGTCATCGAAGACTTACAGGCGCTGGGGGCGGGGGCTCCGCTGAAGGTCCGCGAGATCAACCTGGTCGACGACGGCCAGCGGTTGTTTCCCTTCGGCGGGTTTGGCTGGGACGCGCAGATTCTCAATGATTACGACGCTTTCAAAGACATGGTCAGAGGCACCCTGTTCGAGCGGCTCGGCACGGGGCTTCAGGGCTATGGCCTCTCGATTGCCACTCGCACTCTCCCGAAGGTGTTGCTGGGGAAGGCTCGGCAGTTCAAGATTACCAATCTGGGCGAACGGGCGCTTAAGCTGGACGAAACCGGTCAGGTCATCGACGAGCGCGGTGCCGATGAGGTGCTGTTTCGGGGGCGGCTCAGGATCACCAGCCCGGCGACGATTCCCTACTGGGGCTTCGGGGTTCGGATGTTCCCCTACTGCAATCTGCGCCCCGAGATGTTCGAGCTTCGCTGGTACACCGGCTCCATCTCCCGGGTGGTCACCAGCCTCCCGTCGTTCTGGCGAGGGGCGATGCCCCCGTCGGTGCTGGGCGACTGGCTGGTGTCGAAAGTACGGGTCGAAGTCGAGGATGGGCCGATGGCCTATCAGGTCGCCGGCGACGCCGCAGGCAGCCGCGACCGGGTGGTCTGGCAGCTCGCCGAACACCGCTTCCCCCTCGCAGTACCGCTTCGCTAAACCGCTCAGAACCGCAAAGACGGGGGAGAAAGTCAAAAGCGTGGGAACCGCCAAGGACGCCAAGAACGCAGAGAAAACCACAAGAATATTTTTGTTCGTGCTGGTAGAAACGGTCAGAATCTTTCGAGCCGTTCGTGCGAGCCGGGGTCTTGACCCCAGAGGCGAGCCAGCGCCCTGCCCCTGCTATCCCCCATCTTCTTTTAGATACACCTCACCCGTGATCGGTTAGTCTTGCTGAAGGTGGCTTCGGCCCACAATAGGTCGGTGAATCTGACACAAGACCCGAGACACAAGACCCACGACCCAACTCAGCGACGCTCTCGAAGTTATCGAGATTTATATAAAATTGTCGAAGTTCGGTGCTTAAACGAACAACTGCTATCCCCTTATCTCCCCTATCCCCTCATCTCCTTTTGGTTACACCCACTCCATGCGTCGCCACTGGCACATCACCCAATCATCCCCGCCTGCAAAAACGCGGTGGCGATCCCAAAGTAAATAAACAGCCCGGCGGCGTCGGCGATCGACGTGATCAGAGGGCTGGAGGCGACGGCGGGGTCGATGTTGAATTTCGTCAGTACGAAGGGCAGCAGTGTGCCGATGAGGTTGGCGGTCACCACGATCACGCCCATCGACAGCCCCACCACCACTGCCAGCGCCCAGTCGCCACGGTAGAAGCCCAGAAGCGCGCTTCCCAGCCCCATGACCACCCCCAGTGTCAGCCCGACGAATAGTTCCTTTCCCAGCGCCTTGAACCACTGGCGCATCTTCACCTCTCCCGTCGCCAGCGCCCGCACCATCACCGTGGCCGACTGGGTTCCCGTGTTGCCGCCGCTGTCGATGAGAAGGGGGATGAAAAATGCCAGAGCGATGATCTGCTCCAGCGTCGCTTCGTAGGCTTCGATGATCCCGGAGGAGACCAGGTTGACCAGGATCAGAAGCAGCAGCCAGCCGATGCGCTTCTGGAACAGATGGAACACCGCGCTGTCGTGGTAGGCGCGTTTCAGCGGGGCGATGGCGGCGGCTTTCTGAAAGTCCTCGGTGGCCTCTTCGGCGGCGACATCGAGCACGTCGTCGTGGGTGACCACACCGACGAGCCTGCCCATGTCGTCGACCACGGGCAGCGCCAGCACGTCGTAGCGCTCGATCTTGCCGGCGACTTCCTCCTGATCTTCGTCGACGTGAGCGACCACCGGCTCGGTGCGCATCAGCTCTTCGACGGTGTCGTCTCCGGGGGCTGAAAGCAGTTCGCGAAGCGAGATCACACCGCGCAGGTGGTCTTCTTCGGTGATCACGTAGGCTGCATAGGGGGTTTCGACGTCGGCGGCGACCCGTTCGATGGTGTCCACAGCCTCGGCGACGCTCAGTCTGCCGTCGAGGGTGAGAAACTCGGTGGTCATAATGGCGCCGGCGGACTCGGGCACCGACTCCAGCAGACTGTCCAGCGTGGCCCGAAGCCGTGGACCAGCGTGTTTTAGAATCGCCTTTCGCCGGCGTCGGCTCATCGATTCGAGCAGATCCACCGCATCGTCGGCGGGCATCTTGTCGAGCACCTCGGCGATGCCCGGGTCCTCGAGTCCGGCGAGCAGTTCGTCGACCAGCCGCCGGGGGGTAAAGGGCAGCAACCAGGCACGAAGCCCGGTGGGCATCGGTTCGGTCAGCTCTCGACGCTCACGCTCGTCGAGCTTCTTGAGTGCCCGCACCACGTCGGCGGGGTGGTACTGACGCAGCAACTCGTCGCTGATGTCCACCGTCTCATCGGCGACGGTGTGGCGCAGAAGCTCAACAATGGACTCCAGTTTGCGCGTCGGCATCGGTTCCCCCCATCGGGCTGTGCAGATCAGTCTGTGATAGCGAGGGTAAACGCCGGCGGAAATTTGTCGAAATCCGTTATCCCCCCATCTCCATTATCTCCTTATCTCCTGTTCCTTACACAGACTCACCACCGACAGTTGGGTGCAACTGCTGATCACCTACAACAGGTGCCCCAGCAGAAGGGCGGCCAATCCAAAGTAGATCAGCAGGGCGGTGACGTCCTTGACGGTGGTGATCAACGGGTCGGAGGCGGCGGCGGGATCGAAGTTGGTTTTGTGCATCAGCCAGGGGATTACATAGCCGATCACCGAGGCGACCAGACAGACCGATACCAATCCCACGAATACCACGAAGGCCAGAGTGGCGGCGTATTCTTCTCCCCGCAGCATTCCCTGCCAGGCGTACGCTCCAAGCGCGCCGATTCCGCCGATGATCAGCCCGATCAACAGGCCGACGACTCCCTCCCGCGCGAAGTGCTTCATCGCGTTTCTGTCGTCGATCTGGCCCACTGCCAGCCCGCGCACGAAAATAGTGGACGCCTGGGTGCCGACGTTTCCGCCCATGTCCATGATCACGGGGATGAAGAAGGCCAGCGCGACCACCCCGGCGAGGGTGTCCTCGTAGGCTTCGATCACACCCCCGGCGATCATTCCCCCGACCAGCGCCAGAAACAACCAGGGGAGCCGAATTCGCAAGATTTGCGCGATCGACGACTCCAGAATTGCCGACGAGCGCGACACCTCGACGTCCGAAAAGGAGAAACCGGCCGCCTTAAAGATGTCCTCCGTGGCCTCTTCGGTAGCAACGTCGAGCACATCGTCGTGGGTGACAACCCCGCGGATGCGCCCCAGGTCATCGACGATAGGAAGTGCCAGCACGTCGTAGCGTTCGATCTTCTGGGTGACCTCTTCCTGGTCGTCATCAACGTGCGCGACCACCGGCTCTCTGCGCATCAGCTCTTCGAGCACTTCGTCTTCGGCGGCGGCCAACAGCTCCCGCAGTGAGACCACGCCACGAAGATGCCCCTCTTTGGTGACGATGTAGACTGCGTAGGGGGTCTCGACATCGGCGGCGACCTTTTCGATGGCTTCGATCGCCTGGCCAACCGTCAATTCACCGTCGAGCTTCAGAAACTCGGTGGTCATCAGGGCGCCGGCGGACTCCGGCTTCGACTTCAGCAGTGTCCGCAGTGTCGACTGCAACTCCCAGCCGGCCTCCGAAAGCACCGATTCACTTCGGCGTGAATCCATCCGCTCCAGCAGATCGACAGCGTCGTCTGCCGGCATTTTGTCCAGGATGTCGGCGACATCGGCGTCCGTGCACCCGGCAAACAACTGTTTGACCTGTGCTTTGGCAGCGAAAGGTAGCAGCCAGGCGCGTATCTCGAGCGGAATCTGCTCGATAAGTCGGGTTCGATCTTCGTCATTTAACTCGTCGAGCGCCTCGACCACATCTGCGGGATGGTGGGTGCGCAGCAGTTCCTGGCCCAGCCGTTTGCCGTTGCTGGCGATGGCATGGCGCAGCAGTTCCAACAGCGATTCGTGTCGTTCGTTGTCCGATTGCATCGAAACTCTCCAGAAAAAAACAACGCGACAATCCGTGACAGCGCCGCTTAGGGGACGTCGGCGGTTTCAGCGCCAAACTGGTGGTTGAGGCGAATACCGCCCTGCATGCCGAATTCCACAGACTCGAACGGTGGGTCGGGGGCTGTAGCATCGGAGGCAGCCAGCCCCAGCAGTTCCATCTCCAGGCTCAATTCGTCCAGATCCAACGCCTGCCAGTTCAGCCCGGTCTGTATCTTCAGCGGCGGGCCGCTGGCGTCGGCGGGATCGGCGTTGACCACTTCGGCAAGCCAGCTCAGATCGGCCGGAAGCGCCACCTCGGAGGCGATGCCCATCACCGCTCGCTCGGAGAATCCAGCCTCTTCGCGGGTCGTCCCCGCCCAGCCGAGCTGGGCGTGAATGGCGACGGGGCCGGCTTCGTAGGTCACCGGTATCAGCGCGAACCCAGATGGCATTGCCAGCCCGTTGTTAAACACCACCCCCACCATTACTCCCATTGCCAACTGATCGCTGACCGCGTCGGCGATCTTTAGTTGCGCACCGGGGGTGTCGATGGCCACCGCGTCGTCACCGGCAACGGCAACCGCCGCGAAGGCGCCCAGATCGAGATGATCAGTGACCCCGAAGTTCAGCTCCTGGTTGAGCACCGCCTCTGTATCGGGGTCAACGAACAGTATTTCGCCCCAGGTTTCAGACTCCAGTTCATACTGAGCGTTGGTGTCGGCGTCCTCGGTAAACAGGTAGGCCGACACCGGTGTGAGAACACCGAATGTTACAACGAGTATGGTCGCCGAAAACACACACCAGCCGCAGAGATCACGAGACGTCGAATTCATGATAACTTCTGGGCACAGCGCGGGTTTTATGGATGGCCAGTGTTCTGTGAAGGCGGCGGGGACGATAATCGGGAGGTCCTGATGTGTCAACGGATGCTTGCGGTGGGAGGACCTACCGCACCCGAGAGTCGTCAAACAGCCGACGGCCCGCTTCTGGAGCCAGCAGGGCGCCGAGGGCGTGCCCGTCGCCGGGGTCGGGATAGTCGGACTGATCCAGCCGGGCGCCGATATGAAACTCTCGGCGCGCGATGGGGATGAACAGTGGATATTCGCCCAGATGTGCGACGTGCTGGCGGGTTTGATCGAGCAGGCTCATCGCCTGTCTGAGTG
>SKMT01000570.1 GCA_007120915.1 Myxococcales bacterium
CGGTCGTTTTTGCGCCGCCGATCTGACAACCGCCGCATCACCTGCCGTTCAAGCCGGCTCCCCCCGCGCATCAGACGCCGCCTGTGCCCTTCGACCTGCCGGCGGGCCGAACGCGCAATCTCGCGGTAGTTCTTCTCCAACGCGTCGACGAACCCCCGGATCTGATCGACGATCCGCGCCGCCGCCGCCGTCGGTGTCTTCGTCGACTCCGCGATCATATCCAACAGACAGCGGTCGCGTTGATGGCCCACTCCGCAGACAATCTTCAGCGGGTGCCCGCAGATCGCCTCCCCGATCTTCTCGGTGTCAAAGTGCGCCAGATCCGAGCGCGACCCCCCGCCCCGAACGATGGCGACCACGTCGAACTGGTCGGCCCGCTTACGAAAATACTCCAGCGCCCGAAGCACCGACGGCTCCGTGTTCGCCCCCTGTACGTTCGCGTCGTGCACCACCACCGAGCAGCCCAGTGAACTTTCGCGAAGCTGATGGATAAAATCGTTGTAGGCGTCGCTCTCAAAGCTGGTGATCAGCCCGATGCGCATCGGACAGACCGGCCACGGGCGGTTGAGGTTGTCCGCCTCGATCCCCTTCTTTTTGAGCGCCCGGAACACCCGCTCGCGGTTCAGCTCGATCTCCCCGGCCGTGTAGGCGGGGTCGATGTCTTCGACGCGAAGCTGGTAGCGCCCATTCTTGGCGTACAGGTCGATCTGACCGCCGAGCCGGACCGCCATTCCATCGGCAGGTTCGATGTTACTGCCGGCGAGCTTCTCCTCGATGCGGCGGCGGTGCCGCTGAAACATCACCGCCTTGATCTTCGCCACCTCCGTCGCCCCCTCGTAGGGCCGCTCCACCAGCTCGAAAAAATAGGTCGAGTAGTTGCTGGCCCGATTCTTATCGAAGTCCTGCAGCTCTCCGACAACCCACACCGTCTCGTCGAACCGTTTTCTGAGAGCGGCCTGAGCGGCGTGATTCAGCCGGCTGACCGTCCAGGTACCCTCCGGCACCGTCGGCACCGCCGCGGCGGGCTGGTCCGATTCGTCACGGCCGGCTCGAAACTTTCGGAGCCGCTGCGAAAACTTGAAGTGATATCCTTCGAGCTGCTGAATGACGTATTCGAGGTGCTTCAGCGGCACGAACCAGCACTTGCTGCGGTTGTCGAATGACCGATCGGGAAGGGTGCGCACCACGTCCACAAGCTCGCGCTCGTAGGGAAAGTCGATCTTGATGCGCTCCTTGTTCGGTTCCACGTCGAGCAGTCTCGCCATCAATCCTCCTGTTGCACACAGACACTTCCCTCTTCACCCAGACAGTGGTTCTGCCCCTCCTGGTCACAGGGGGCACACCACTGGTCGTCGCCGCAGCTCTCATCCTCGTCACATTCAACGAGACATTGACTCTGATAGCACAGCTCCCCATCCGGACAGCCCACATGCTCATCGCAGTCAGCCGTCGTCACACAGCCGGCTGTCAGCCACAGCGCAGCCGCAGCCAGCACCAGTAGATTCCGGGGCAACACCATGGTCCGTTTCATTGTGGCGGGCAGGGACATAGATCGCTGAGCGGAGTCGGGATCAAGTGGAGCGCCATCGTTCTGCCCCACCATAACCGCCCTGGTAGCTCACACCCAACCAGTATCTCGACCAGCGGCGTCGGACATCATCTCCCCGGCGAACGAAAACCCCGTCGGTTGGCGCACCTCCGATGCAACGATGAGACCGGAGTACCGCTGTTTACCCGGTGGCAACTCGCAGCCGGGGGAGAGTCTACGAAGCGGGACAACGACAGTTGGAAGCTCCGCGCTGCATCGCTACGATAGCCTGGGCACCCCGAACCTCTCTGGTCCCGCCGTCTCAATACGGCGGCTTTCTCTTTCGACGGGCACACCGATGGAACCTATTCTCAGAGTTCTGACGGCCGCAGCACTCGTTATCGGACTCTCCTTCGTTGCTCCCACGGCACTGCTGGCCGAGGACGACACAGAAACTGTCGAAGAACAACAGACGGACCTGTCCGAAGAGCGGCTGCTGGAGGCTGCCTCCGAGATTACCGAGCAGGTCGTCAAGATTCGCGGACTTCAGCTCAAATCATCGATCCCAAAGGGTGTAAAAGACCGCGATCAGCTCCGCGACATGCTGGTCGAACGCTTCCATGACGAAGTCTCGGAAGAACAATTTCAGGCCGAAGCCGATGTCTATCGGCGCCTCGGCCTGATGGACGAGGGGATCGACTACAAGGAAATGATGCTCGACCTGCTCACCGAGCAGATCGCCGGGTTTTATGACCAGCACGCAGGCGAGTTGTACATCATGAAGGGGCTGCCGGAAGCGTTGCAGCGCTCAACGATGGCCCACGAGCTATTCCACGCCATCCAGGACCAGCATTTTGACATCGTCCGGCTGCTCGAGCCCTTCGACCCTCAGGAAAACGCCGATTATTCGCTGGCGCGAATGGCGCTGATCGAGGGCGATGCCACAGTGCTGATGTTCGACTACGAGCTGTACGATCAGGGCCATCTGCCCCAGGCTCGCGAAGAGAGCTTTATCGACATCCCCCGCATCGCCGCTGCCGTGTTGGAGTTGGATCCGATGCAGATGGCTGCCGTCGAACAACTGGACCAACCGGACGCGATGGACCTGGGCGGAAGCACGGTGCCGTCGTTGACCGACTCCGCACTGGGCACCGCCCCCCGGATCGTGCGCGACACCCTGCTGTTTCCCTACATCGAGGGGATGCGCTTTGTGGTACGGGCCCGATCCGGGCGGACCTGGAAGGAGTTTGATCGCGTCTACGACCAGCCGCCGGTGTCGACCTCCCAGATACTTCACCCCGAGCAGTACTTCGACGGAGTATCCCCCGTGGATATCACCTATTCCGCAGATGAAGCGCTCCCGGATCACCGAAAGGTCTACGACACGGTCTTCGGGGAGCTGAAGACCCGCTCCTGGCTGGCAACCCACCTTGGTGAACAATCCGGCGAGTTGCCCGAGGTCGCCGAAATCTCCGAGGGCTGGCGTGGTGATCGGCTCCACGGGTATTCCGATGGAGACGGCTCGATGATCGTGACCTACCTGAGCAGTTGGGACAGCGAAGACGACGCCCAGACCTTCGCCCGGGCTCTCGACCGAACCCTGCGCCAGCGCCACGACAGCTCCAGCGCTCATCGCGTCGGCGACCACGGCGAATCCTGGTGCCACCGCCCCGGCAACTCCTCCGACGGTCAGCGTCACTACATCGAGCGCTGGGGCGAGGTGGTACTCTACATCGAAGGAGTGCCCTCCCAACTCGACGCCCGGGGCCACGAAACCGACCCCACCACCTACCGGCTGCGCGACCATATCTGGGACAGCCACCGCCGAGTTCCCTTTGACGAAGTGGTCGACCAGCGCATCAAAGAGGTCGACGACGATTCCGAGTCCTCCTCCCAAAGCGACGAAAGCGCATCCATTCCCCCCGCCCCACCCTGCGACGACGGCGACATCGCCGCACGCCGCTAATCCGCTAGTATGGATTCCCGCTGGCGTCGAAGGCCGCCTCAAAGTGGCGAATATTCGGCGGGCTCTCACTAAAATCGACGGCAATCACATCGAACCGGTAGCCCGTGTTCGGGCGTCCGTAGCGCTGCTCGTAGTAGCGAGCCATCCGGGTGATGGTGCGGCGTTTGCTGGCAGTCACCGACAGCTCCGGGGTCATTTTGCCCGGGCTGCTTCGGCTCTTGACCTCCACGAAGGCCATCATCTGCCCCCCTGTCGGGAACGGACGAGTGGCGATAATGTCGATCTCACCCCATTCGGTCTCGAAGTTGGTATCCTCGATCTTCCAGCCCTTCCGGCGTAGATAGGCCGCGGCGAGCGCCTCGCCGTCTTGCCCGCGCTGGAGGTGTTCCGGCAGATCCGATTGCGATTCCCCTGAGTTGTCCATCTTCTCTCCTGGTCGATGCGTTTGGGTTTCTGGTCACCCGGGTCGACCGCCCCCGGTACTCCCCTCCTGGTTCATCCCCCCGATTTCACTCTCCCCCGTCGACAACGCCCGCAAAGGAGCGTCGATGCAGCGGGCACGGGCCGTACTCACGAAGCGCCTGCCGATGCTGCGCGGTGCCGTAGCCTTTGTTCGATGCAAATCCGTAGTGCGGAAACTCTCTATCTGCCTCGATCATCTCCCGGTCGCGCAACACCTTCGCGAAGATACTGGCCGCAGCGATGGCCAGGCTCTTTGCGTCACCGCCGACGATGGCCTGCTGGTTATCCGGCCCCTGCGGAACCGTCAGATTCCCATCAATCAGCACCAGATCCGGACATTCCCCCACGCGCTGACACAACTGACTCAGCGCCGACTCCATCGCCTGGAACGTCGCCTGAAGCACGTTGACCTCATCGATGACCCCGGCGTCGCGGGAGGCGACTTCGGCGTCGAAATCACCCTGGTTGAGCCGTTCGTACAGCTCGTCTCGCTGGGAAACATCCAGCTTCTTGGAGTCATCCAACGCATCCAGCGCCTCCGGAAGCGGTTCGCGAAGGTCGAGCCAGAAGGCAGCGGCGTACACCGGCCCCGCCAGGGGACCACGGCCTGCTTCGTCGACACCGACGACAGTGTCGATGCCCCGCTTCCGAAGCCGTTGTTCCACATCCCCGATCACCGGCTCTGGCATATCCAACAGCTTCTGCTGGCTCATCGCGCAGACTCACAGATGACGATCTGGCTCTTCTTGGCGGCACTCTTAAACACGGACTGAAATTTGGTGGCATGCCCCGATGTCATCGCTTCAGCGGGCGGGGCAATCCACACCGAGGTCAGCGCCCGGGAGTTACCCGCGGCTGCCTTGTTGATGTGCAACGCCAGTGCCAGCGCCGACACAACGGCCTGTACCTCTGCGGTGCGGGTATTCTGCCACAACTCCAACTGCTCATCCGTCAGCGCTTCGGCCTGCAGTTGACCCTCCGCGCTCAGATCGAGTGCATTGAATCTCTCACTGAGCACGTGTCCACAGATCTTCGACCAGGTCGCACGGGCTCCGTCGCTCAACCCGGTGCCATTCCACTGCCCCGTGTGTTCGGCGACGTCTCGCAACCAGGTAAATGGACTGTCGAAATTCCAATCTCCCTGCTGGTCGTCCTCCGACAGGTCGATCTCATCGGTGTCCACGCCCAGCTCCTCCAGGTCTCGTTCCAGTTGGAAGGAGTTCAGCGTCAGTTCCGGCAGCTCCTCGCGTCGTTGCCGAAGTGTCTCCAGACGGCCTTGAAGTTTCTCCAACTGCTTTCGTGCTCTGCGGTAGCTCGGATCCTGGCGAACGTCTTCGAGCTTCATCTCCAGCTTCGAGATCCCCTTCTGCAACCGTTGGGCCTCCGGGATACGCGCTCGCAGCTCTCCTTCCTTTTCTGCCCCTGCCTTAAACAGCATGTGGTCGACGCGCTCCCGGATCTCAATTTGCTGTTCGCGCACCTGATTGATGCGTCGGCGAATTGAGGTCAATCGCACCTTTCGCAGGTTGGCCCGGCCGCGATTGTGGTAGTAGCGAAACAGCGCGAAGGCAGCCACCGCCCAGCCCGGAATACTGAGCAGAGCGATCAGCCGGTGGGTTTCATGGAGTGCAAAGCTCGTCGACAGTGCCGCTATCGCCACTCCCAGGCCCACCCACAAATACGGTGACCGGTACGGAGGCTGAGGCAACAGATTCTGGATTCGGTCCAGCTCCTTGTGTTCCTGATCTTGGAGCCGCTGAAGCTCGGTGTCGATTTCGTAGAGCTTGTCGTCTTTCGTGTCCAGAAACTGCAGATCCTCGTCAGAAAGGTCATCGAGCGCGATCTCGTCGAGCTTTTCTCTGGCCCGTTCCAGTTTTTCTTCGACCTTCTGGCCCTTGCCGAGCTGCTCTTTGCATTCTTCGATGCGTCGCCGCAGCTCTTTGATTTCGTCTTCGGCCTCCTCGATCTTCTGGGCCATGCGATACTGCTCGATCAGCTCCGGGATTCGGTCGTCTCCCCCGGCGCCAACGGCCACGGAAGTTCCGGTGACATCCTCGGGATCGAACCTCCAGAGATGAAGGGGCAGAAACACCGGCAACGGGGGCAGCCCCAGCTTCTGCTGCAGTGCCGCCTCCACTTCGGCTGCTGAACTCGCCCCATCGTCATAGCCACCTGATGTCTTGCGCTGCAGACGCACCGAAGCCGGGTCCGCCCGCCGGATCACCCGATAGACCCGATCGCCGATCTTCAACACCGCCGCCAGCTTCGTATTCTCGCCCATCTGCAACCGCCGGCGTTGACCATCCGTCAGTTGGGTCGGATACAGACAGGCCACCACCAGATCATGGACCTGGCGCGCCGTCACCCCCGGGGGCAACGACAGTCGCGCCAACGATCCGTCGGGGCGCAACCGCTGTGGGCGATCGGCCCCGAACACTCCCTGAAATATCAGTTCGCTAAGGCGCATGCTGGCCAGTCAATGTCTCGGCGAATGGCGAATAACTGAAGCTGTCGTATCATACGCCGTCGAACGCGTTGTGGTAAAGACACGTCAGCGCCAACAAAAAAGGCGACGGACATCTCTTGGATGGCCGTCGCCTCTTGGTTGCCGAAGGGGCTGGGTAAATCAGCCGCCTTTGCGGTTTCGTTTCCGCTGGATACGGGCACTCTTTCCGGAGCGCTCACGCAGGTAGTACAGCTTCGCGCGGCGAACCTTGCCCATCGAGGAGAGCTCGATTTTGTGGATTCGGGGGCTGTGGATGGGGAAAATCCGCTCCACTCCCACCCCGTGGGTGATCTTACGCACCGTCATCGTCTCCTCGGCGCCGGAGCCACTTCGGGAGATAACGACCCCTTCGAACACCTGAACACGCTCTTTTTCGCCTTCGCGAATCAGCAGGTGCACCGCCACGGTATCACCGGGGCGAAAGTCAGGATGATCGTCGCGGATCTGCTGCTCGTTGATCTTGTCGATAAGTTCCATGGTTGTGCTCCCTGTGCATAGGGCGACATCGGCAGGTGATGAATCGCCACGTAAAACCTTGATTTGGCGCCGGAATTCCGAAGGGTATCATCCCGTGGCTCGGGCCTCGCTGTTCGATGTCGGCGGGCCGGATACCGGATCCGGAACGACGGTGGTTATCACCACCAACCCACAATTTCAAGTCCGGGCTCGATGTCAAACTCGAGACCGACAACGAGAACGAGACCGACAACGAGACCGACAACGAGACCGAGAACGAGACCGAGAACGAGAACGAGACCGAGACCGACAACGAGAACGAGAACGAGAACGAGAA
>SKMT01000338.1 GCA_007120915.1 Myxococcales bacterium
CTCCCCGGTCGTCAGGGCGGGTCAGCTCCTTGAGAAGCGTGACCACCCCCGGGACGTTCACCTTCTCCTCCGGCGTCTGCAAAGCGGTGCGGATCAAGCCTCGCAGCGTCTCGAATTCGGTGCGCAGGTAGGTCTTGTCGAGATCCCACCGGTAGATGTGATGAATCGGACGGCTCACGGTGCTGGAGGGGCCAAAAACGGATTGTCAGTCGCACACCACCACAACGCGATCGGCGCCAGCATCACTCATCAAACGCAGCGCCGATGGCGGCGGGCAACTCGCTGTGGACATTTCGAATCGCGAGCTTGAGCGCATTGCCGAACGCCCGATGCCCACAGCGGGGATGGCACAGGATGACCACTTTTTCCACCCCCAACAGCGGCGCTCCACCGTATTCTTCGAAATCGGTCGCCGTCTTCAGCCGTTCCAGCCCACCGCGAAGCAGCTTCAACCCCATCCGCCAGGCCAGCTTGCGGTGGTACGCCGCCCGCGCAAGATCGGCGGCCGCCTCCGCCGCCCCCTCCAGAATCTTGATCGCCACGTCCCCGGCAAATCCTTCGCAGACCACCACGTCGACGAGCCCCTTCGGGATCTCATGGCCCTCAATGTTGCCGTAGAAGTTGATCCCTTCGGCCCCGTCGAGAAGCTCGTAGGCTTCGACCACTTCCCTCGGGCCCATCGTGCTTTCACGGGAGCTGGACAGAAGCGCCACCTTCGGGTTGCGGTTCCGGCTCACGATCCGGGCGTAGGCGCTTCCCATCCTGGCGAACGCCAGAAGCTGGTCGGCGTCGGCACGAAGCGATGCCCCCACATCCAGAATCAGGCTGAAGGGGTCCTCCTTTTCGCCGTGGTAGCGCGGGGTGGGATAAACGCTGGCCAGCGCCGCGCGCTCCACCCCTTCGATCAACTCCAACTGGTCGCAGGCACTCAGCACGGCCACCCCGGGGTTGCCGGCGGACACCAGCGCGTCGGCCTCCCCGTCGGCCACCAGCCGCACGGCCTGCAAAACCGAGGCGTCCGGCCGATCCTCGATCGCCTGGCGCGGCCGCTCCGACAGCCCGATCTCGGTGGCGGCGTGATGGATCTGAATGCGCTCGGAGTTGTGGTCCAACTCCAGCAGAAGATCGGTGATCGCGATCTCGTCGCCCACCACCGCAAAGTAGACCTGACCACCATCGGCAGGCTGAAGACTGGCGCGGGCGACAGCCCGGATCACCTCTTCGGGCGCGTGATATCCACCCATCGCATCGATCGCAATCGTGACTGGTTGCTCCGAACCCACGGCCAACCTCACTGCATCCGGTCATCCAACATTCACATCAACGACCACCATACCACCCAACACCCCACACCCAACACCCCACACTCGTTCTCGTTCTCGTTCTCGGGCTCGGGCTCGAGGTCGATGTCGTTCTCGAGGTCGAGGTCGTTCTCGATGTCGGTTATCGTTCTCGGACTCGGTCTCGAGGTCGGTCTCGGGCTGGTCCAAATCCGAGCCAACTCCCAGCACCCAACACCGACCACCCACCACCCAACACCGACCACCCAACACCGACCACCGACCACCGACCACCCAACACCGACCACCCAACACCGACCACCGACCACCTAACACGCCCCTACACCCGCAGTTGAACCTGCGTCATCACCGCCTCGCCGTGGGTGTTGAAGTCGATCAGATTCAACCGCAGCGACTCGGCAAATCCGCCCGGGCAGCCCACCTTGAAGGTGCGATAGGTGTAGTCGACGTCCATCACGTCGTGTTTGTGCCCGTGCAAAATGATGGAGTAGGGATCGATAAGCTCCAGTGCTTCGAGCAGCTCGTCGACGCCGTCAGCCGGTTCCATCAGCCCCCCCAGCGTGGAGGCGCGCCGCGGATACCAGTCGGAGCTGATGTGGTGGTGTATCAGCGTGACAAGGCGCATGCCCTCGACCTTCTGGCGGTTCTCTTCGATGAACTCGATGACCTCCGGGTAGATCCGACCCACCGTATTCGGCAGCCACTGCTCGAGGTGGTGGCGGTCGTCGACGGGATCGCGGTTGCTGTCGATCTCGAGCAGTACGATCCCGGAGGGCAAGATCTTCAGATTCGGCTCCCGGGGGTTGACCACCGGAAAGAAGCTCTCCATGCGTTCGGCTTTGACCTTTTCGTAGAGGTTGAACCGGTCGTGGTTGCCCGGGACCACCGTCAGTTTGTCTTCTCCCCACCAGTCGGTGACCTCCAGGGCGGCCCGGATGTCGAGAAACTCCGCGGCCAGCCCGCAGTGCACCAGATCCCCGGTGATCGCGAGATGATCCACGCCCAGCCGGTGAAGGCCCACCAGCGCCTTTTTGAGCAGGTTGTGATACAACTGGCGGCTGCTTCGGTACTGATGGCCAAATTCGTTGGAGATCGCCGACAACTCGTGGGTCAGCTCGCCGATGGACTCCTTCGTAGAGATCAGATCCCGGAGCCGGCTTGCCAGCTCCACTTCCCCGGGAAGATGAATGTCCGTGATCTGGGCGAGCCGCAGGGTTGTGTCCCGGCGGCGCTGGAGATTCTGGGGGCTCTGTTTGTCCGTGCTGCCAATCCAGTCAAAAAACGCTTGGGGCATCGGTGTCGTTCCTTAACGCTGTGCTGTGCGGTGATCGATGGCGACGCCGTTGTGGGGTCGTGAGTGGAGCGAATCGTCAGGGGCTTTCGGCTGTGGATATACGCTCGATGTGGCGGACCCACTCCGGATATTTGCGCTCCAGAAACCGGTCGGTCAACACCGCCTGGGCCGCCTCACAGACGTCGTACATCAACACCGTATTCAACGCCGCGCCAAGCGCCGCGCCCACAAGGGGCATCCCCCGGGGGGTTCTGGTGCGGGCGGCGCGATGTTTCAGATTTCTGCCCACCAACCTCTGGGCATAGGACGAGGCGCGCTGGAAGGCCGTCTTCTCTACGCGCCGCTGCAACAGCCTGGACAACCCCTTGCCGGTCAGGTGGGTCACCCCACCGTGGGCCAGCGCCCCGACGACGATGGACTTTCGCACCACGTGGCTGTGCAGATTCTGGCGCACCAGCATCGGCTCGATCGCCTCCGGGCGCGTCCCCCCCAGCGCCACCGCCAGAATCTCGAACGGCAGATCGGGATGGTCCCCCGGGTCAAATCCATAGTACCAGCAAAACCGGCTGCACACGTCGGTGGTCAACGCCAACATGATTGGAATGTCCGCCAGCGACAGCACGCCCCAACTGTAGGGGGCCAGCCCTCCGGAGACCCCACCGGCGAGTGCCCCCAGCACAAGCCGCCGGCTACACAGCCGATCAACCACCCTCTCGACCTGCACCGCCGGCAATTCGGCGATGTCATCAAAGCTGCCGATGAGCACACCGGCCTGGCGGAAGTGTCCGACAACATCCTGACGTCTACTTTCGCTTCGCACTTTCTCTTCGAACCGCTCCATCCCCCGTTCGATGGCGTCGCTGACGGGCCCAATTTCGGTAAGCCCGGCACCGAGCCATTCCACGGGGCGAAACACAGACTGGACCATCCGGTGGATCCGAGAGGGATTGACCCGCTTCTGGACGAAAAACTTGATGCGCGCCGCCGCGTGTTTGTCGGCGTGCTCCAGGGTCACCCCGTCGAACTTGCAGGTCAGCTCCTCGAAGGCCCGGTCGTAGTCGCTGATCACCAGGTAGGTCTCGAAGGCCTGGCGGTTGGCAAAGGGGTTGCTCTCCCAGTCGATCTCGTCGCCGACACGCCGCACCAGCGCCGCGGCGTGGGGCTGCAGCTTCGCGTTGTTGACATACATCCCCACCAGCCAGGCGCACAGCTCTTCGTCCTGGTCCTCCCCGAGCCGGTCGATCGCCTTTCGGAGCCGGTAGAACCGGGAGCCGATGCGGGGGCCGTAGCTGTGAAGCACCATCAACTCCAAAAGTCTCAGCGCCCGGGCGGGGTGGCGTTCGGCGGTGCGGCGCACCTCCACAAGAAGCCGACGGCGCACCGCCTCGCTGCCGGTTTGCCCCAACAGCTTCAGTTGCGTGTCGTACAGCGCCTCCAGGCGCTGGTAGTCCGCATCGAAGGGCCGGCCCCGAAGATAGCGGCGCAACTGTTGCTGGCGGTGTGGATCGTCGATGTTCATCCGGATCGCCGCCTGCACCGGCTCTTCGAGCCATCGAAATCGCAGATGCCCCCCCATCGCCGCCTCCGCCAGCACGTCGAGCCACCACGATGCGTCGGCCGGATACTGCCGGGCAGCCACATCGCAGGCGTGGGTCAGCGCCGACTCCGCCGGCGAGTGGTACCACCGCCCATAGCGGTGCACCATCAGCGTGCCCGCCAGCAATGCCCCCACCTCCCAGTAGCGACAATCAAGCACCAACTC
Source organism: Myxococcales bacterium (assembly GCA_007120915.1). Classification (GTDB taxonomy): domain Bacteria; phylum Myxococcota_A; class Bradymonadia; order Bradymonadales; family Bradymonadaceae; genus SLJM01. The sequence continues at coordinate 4,358 of SKMT01000338.1, forward strand.
CACCAACTCGCGAAGCGATCGACCCCGGTTTGGCTTCTCCACCGAATCATCATCCAGAAATGCCCCCACCACCTCGTAGAGCCACTCCGGCTTCGCCGGCAGCGCCCAGGCTTCGAGCCGTTCGGTCGCCTCTTCGACCAACTGGTTGTCGTCGCTGTGGCGCCACAGAGCCACTGTCGCCAATGCCGCCGATGGATGGATAAATGAGCGCGCCTGCTGGGCGGTTCGGCCAATCATCGCCAGCGCCTGTTCGCCCTGAACCGACAGGTGGCGATACTGACCGGCTTTCAACAACTCCCACAGCGGCTGGCGAAGCAGGGTGTTCTGGGTGCGCCACACCCGCGAATACCCCAACTGCTGAGCCAGCCAGGCCGTCAGCACCTCGCGGCGCGCCTGCGGAGTCTCTTCGAGCTGTCGCTCCACCCGGTCGATCACTTCCCGGCCGGGAAGCCGGCGAAGCGTCTTCCAGAGACGTTTGAAATCCTCATCGGACAGCTCCGGCTCCACATCCTCGGCCCCCATCGCGGCGGTCCTCTCATCGACCTCTCCTGGTGAAGAAGCTTCGGCAATGTCGTCTATGGGATCGGCCATCAACACTCCCTGAAGGATGAAGAAAAAAATCGGGTGGTCATTCGACCATTTCTGGCGGCGTTACACAAATTCGGCAGGTGGTTGGTGGTTATTGGTTATTGGTTATTGGTTATTGGTTATTGGTGGTTGGTGGTTGGTGGTCGGTGGTCGGTGGTCGGTGGTCGGTGGTCGGTGGTCGGTGGTCGGTGGTCGGTGGTCGGTGTAACCCGTGGAGGTTCATCGCTCGACCCGTAGCCCCGGGCCAGCCGCAGTTCAGGCTGCCCGGGGGACTGAGGTTCGAGAAATCGGTGGTCGATGGTCGATAGTCGGTGGTCGGTAGTCGATGGTCGGTGGTCGATGGTGGACACCGTCCGAAGATTTTCCATCTCATGCAGCGCTCAACCTTCCGTGTTCAGCTCCGGGCCAACAACCAACAACCAACAACCAATAACCAACAACCAATAACCCCCCGGGTTCCGGTCGCTGCGGCAGCGTTGAACCTGGGCGGGTAGTGTTTAACACTCACCGTTGATTCTTTTCTGCCCGCCCCTCCAGGCTATGAGCGACAACTCCTCCGGCGACGATTTTCCTCCTGACGAGCAACACAGCGCCTATTCGTGGCTGATTCCGATCATCACCGTGGTGGTCGTGGCCGCGGCGGTGATCGTCGGGCTGCTGATCCAGGCCCAGCTCGAAGAGCCGGAAGGCCCTCCTGCGCCCCCCGATGAGTTACCGCCCGCCGAAGATCTGTACGTGCGTCACTGTGCCGGCTGCCACGGCGAGGACGGTCAGGGCATACAGGCGCGCTACCCCTCGCTGGTCGACACCCACTGGGTGCTCGAAGATGAGCAACGGCTGATTCTTCTGACACTCCACGGGCTGCGGGGGCCCATCGAAGTGCACGGGCGCACCTACGACGATTTTATGCCCGGATTTGGGCGGCGGTTGTCCAACGACGAAATTGCCGCCATCCTCACCTACATCCGCAGCTCCTGGAACAACGACGGCGACGAAATCACCGTCGAGCAGGTCCACGAGATGCGCCAGGCCTATCCCATCGACCGCGGTCCTTGGACGGCCGACGAGTTGGATGCACGCGGCAACGACTGACCCCGTTGTCCCTCCCGGAAACAACCTGAACTCATCAGTCTGGCATGAATCTCCACAACGTCGAGAGCCTCGCTGAGTCGAGTCGTGTGTCTTGTGTCTCGGGTCTTGAGTCCGGCTCATCGACCTTCTGTGGATCGAAGCCACCATCTCCGATACCAAGACCCAAGACTGAAGACCCACGACGCCGGCGGTCAAACTACCACCGGAGCCACAACCGCAGTTAGACCGATGCTTTACCGCCCACGGGTGCCTCATGACACCACTGACCGATCGTACTGTCGTCATCACCGGTGCTGCCAGCGGCATCGGCTACGCCTGCTGTCTGGCCTTCGCCGACGCCGGCTGCCACATCGCCGCGGTAGATCGGAACGCCGACGGGCTCTCTGAGACCGCAGACGCCATCGCCGAACAGACCCCGGGCTGTCGGGTCAACACCTACGTCGTCGACGTCACCGACGCCGATGCCGTCGACGAACTCGCCGAAGATGTCGCCGACGACTTCGGCGACATCCACGTGGTGATCAACAACGCCGGCATCAACGTCACCGGCAGCTTCGAGGAGCACAGCCTCGAGGATTTCCGCCGCGTCTTCGACGTCAACCTGTGGGGTGTCATCCACGGCTGCCGCTCATTTCTGCCCTATCTGAAGCGGGCGGGCCGGGGCCACATCGTCAATCTGTCCAGCCTCTTTGGCATCGTCGGCGTCGCCGGCCAGAGCGCCTACAGCGCCTCCAAATTCGCTGTTCGTGGGCTGTCGGAGTCGCTGCACGAGGAGCTGGCCGACACCGACGTCAGCGTCACCGTCGTACACCCCGGATGCATAAAAACCAGCATCATCGACGACGCCACCATCCACGACGCCGACTCCGTCGACCGCATCCACGACTACTTCAGCAAACACGGCTGCGAACCCGACGTGGTCGCACGCCGCATCGTCGACGCCGTCGAAGACAACACCCACCGGCTGCTGGTCACCGCCGAATCCCGTGCATTCGACTGGCTGCGCAGAATCACCCCCACCCGGGGCAACCGCCTCGCCAACCGACTGATGGGCTGGATGGTCGGCATCACCCCCGGCAACGAGCCGTAAGGCTCGGACTCGGACTCGGGCTCGGGCTCGGACTCGAACTCGGGCTCGGGCTCGGGCTCGGGCTCGGGCTCGAAATCGAGGTCGAGGTCGA
>SKMT01000232.1 GCA_007120915.1 Myxococcales bacterium
CCCCTGGCGGATAAACCGCGCAGGGGCCGTTCGCACACAGCTTCGCGCAGCCGTCGATGTCCGCTCGCACACTGATCTCACAGCCGCCATTTCCCACTCATCGGCATACAAACATCGCCGTGACAACCATCGGCATCCCGAATTGGCACTGGTTGTCGCTCTTCTCAGCGCCTACCGCGCCTGTTCCGTGTGCCTCTTCCGCGCTCCGCGACCAGCGCTCCGCGTTCAGTTTCCGCGTCTCTGCGAAATCCGCGCCTCCGCGTCTCCGCGAGATCCGCGTCCTCCAAGCATCCGTGGATTCCGCGTAGGCGCCGTCGTCGCAGAAGAGCCGCACCCAGTCGGAACTCGGGAACCTGTCGCCTCGACCTCCACGGGATGCACGTTGATCCGACGACCAACATCTTCCCCTTTTGGGGGGAAGTGGCCTGAGCCGCAGGCGAAGGTCGATGGGGGGATGCTGCAGGCGATCTTCTATGGTTGACCGTGGCAGTTTAATGACCCAGGACGATGTCGACGATCCGGTGGGTTCATGTACCTCCGGCCCAACGTTGCGGGAGCCGACAAGACGGCGCTCGGTCCCTAGAGGTCGAAACGCAAATTGCCCCATCCCCAACACAACACCTTTTCGCGATTATCGGTAAGACCACAGGTGGTGCTTTGCGACCCGCTCATGTCCTCAAAAGAAGCCGTGGATACTTGCTTGACCCAATCTCTTCGCTGGTCCCCTAATATCCAGCCATTATCGAGCCATAGCTCAGCCTCACCCTCACCACTGTGTGGCAGCTTTACGTGATGGCCCCATGGACAATGGTACTCGCCCTCTAGATCTCGCCCGCAGACGAATAGCTCCTCTCCTTCGGATGGCCCCCAACATTTCACGCCACCTTTGGTGTCCTTTACACAGATGTGATGCCTACCGGCCACCACATCATCCGCTTTCATAGGCCGACGCAGCGCTTCGTGAAACGATTCCTCCTCGATCAGCGCCGTGCCCGGCCCCCAACATTTCAGCTTTTTCTCACCGGTGACACCACAGATGTTCTTGTGGCCCACAGAGATAACATCGAAATTCAAATCCGGCAGTTCTTCGACGAGTTCCTTCCCAATCGAATCATCATCGTCGAACACCCGGCAGTATACCCCGCCCTCTGTCCCCAACGCACAAAGGACGTCAGCCCCCAGCGAAAGCTCCTCTAGTTGTTCATCAACCGAAGGCTTCCAACGCATCATACCATCAGCATCGGCGTTGCCGTTTCGTGCAAACGACCAACAGACAATTTCGTTCTGACTACTGAGAGCACACACGCTGTCACGGTTGACGCTAATGGAGGTGTAATGCCCCGCCGAGGCATTATCCGGACCCAGTATTGCCAATGGTTGAGAAGTCACCTCACCCGCAAATTCAAAACAACGAATCATCTGCTCACTGTCTATCCCGCAGAATGTAGATCCCTCCATATCAATATACTCAAACGTCCCCGGAAACGCTGCACTCCGTATGTGCGGGCTCTTTTGCAGCCCAAAGCTTTCATGTGGAGGGCGACAGTCGTGAGCAAGAGCAGGACCGAAGTGCCAACATTCGACTTTACCGTCGGAATATCGAGCACACCCCGGAAATCCCCCTGTTACTTCAACTGGCTCCGGAGCAACGGTTTCTTGTCCGTTGTCACTCTGGCTGGAGTCTGCTCCATCTTCCGACAAAAGACCGGGAAAAATCGACACCAAAAGTGCGCCGAAAACAAGCAGACAACTCATTACCCCGAGTAGCAGTTGTACTCGATAGTTGAAATGAACAGCCACGGAAGTCCTCTCAAAGCGCCTGTATTCATGCTCGCATCCGAAGCGTCTCAGCGATGTGTTCTGCGCCAACAGCCACTGTGACTACGGGCTTCGGCGACGCCGACCACAACCTGTCGCAGCATCTGTGGGATGCTCCGCGATCGCGATGACAGCCCCTGGTTCCTCGCTACGCTCGTCCCTGGGCCTGGGGATGCCATCGGCTCCAACGTGTGTGCCCAATCGCTGCGACGGCTCTCCGGGTATTGTACCGAAGAATGCCGTCAGGTTCAGCCCGCCGCGGCTTCATCGGGCGAAGCCACCGACGCGTTCGTTTCCACCTCGTCCATCTGGTATGAATGACCGTGACAGTTCGACGACCCGCGACGAGGTCGGCGATCCGGTGGGTTCATGTACCTTTGACCCCGAGCTCCCTTCGGCCAGGGGCCTACGGTCGGTCGGGGCTACGCTCCGGCGGACGTCCCTCCACGGGTTCGCATCACGACCCCACGACCCGACCCCGGAGTTCCAATGCCGCTGCGAAAACTCCTCACAACCACCGCCGCCCTGTTCACCCTCACGGCACTCGGCTGCGGTCCCTTCGCCCTGGGTGGCGACACCACCTACGAGTACGAAGACGAAGGCCGCATCTGCTTTGGCGACGACCCCTGGATGGGCGATGGCTCGGTGCTGCATCCCGGCGAAACGCTGAGGTTGACCGTTGTGTTCAACGACTGCCTCTCCAGCAGTTGCACCGACTTTCACGACACCGCCTGCTCCATCGACATCGACGACAAGACCATCACGGTCACCAGTGAGGGCTCCTACACCGACACCACGCAGACGAGCCGGGCGTGCACCGACGACTGCAACGTTTCGTCGGCCAGTTGCGAAGGCCCGGAGTTGCAGGAGGGCAGCTACACGCTTCATCACGGCGACGACACCTACGAGTTCGTCGTGCCTCCTGATGACGAAGACACCGCCGGGTGTCTGGAGCCGTGATCGACGTCGGTGGGTCGTGGGTCTCGGGTCGTGAGTCTTGGCTCGTGCAACCATCGTTTCCGGCTGACCTATCCACGCTGACCACAGGTGGTAAACTGACAGGGATGGATGATAACGTACGGTATCGACTGGACGTTCATAACGAACTCGACCGGAGCAGAAGTCATGATGCGACGCATCGGTGCAACAGTTGCAGTGTTATTGATCGGACTATTGGCCATGCCGCTGACGGCGGCGGCCGACGAGGCGGGAAGTCCCGACGTTGACTCGCTTGCTGAGGCACTCGATCTGCCGGGTCAGGCCCAACAATTGAGGGAGGCCGGCGTCGAGGAGGCGGAGCTGAGCCGGGCGCTGGATGCGCTACAGCAGGATGCTGACGCGGAGGACGACGACCAGCCAAGCCGGGCCGGTCAGGCCGCCCGTGTTCTCAGGTCCGAGGCCGAGACCGCCCAGGAGGAGGGGCGGATGGAAAATTTCGGGGAGTTCGTTGAGGGCCAGGTCCAGGAGGGCAAACAAGGTCAAGAACTTGCCGAGTCGATCCGCCAGAAGCGCGAGGGACGCGTAGCGCCCGGTGAACGCCCCGATGAAGCCGGCGAGCGCCCCGATGAAGCCGGTGAACGCCCCGATGAAGCCGGTGAACGCCCCGATGAAGCCGGCGAACAGCGCGGCGAAGCAGGGCCTGATGAGGCGGGAGAACGCCGGGAACGAGGAGGCCCCGGTGAGGCTGAGGATCGCCGCGAAGGCGCCGACGCCGACCAAACCGACGAACGTCGGGGACGAGCCGAACCGGACCAGCCCGCCGACCGCGGCGCCGAAGACCAGCAAGACGACCAGCAAGATGATGCCCCCGGTGAATCTGATCGCCGTCGGGGACGGTGACGCCGCCTGAAAATTGCATCCAACTTTGCCGTTTACGGCTCAACGCACCAAAAGGGAGTCATCAATGATGAAGAACGTATCGAAACTTATCGTTGCAGCGCTTCTGGTCTGTGGCCTGGTCGCCTGCGAATCCGACGACCCCGAGGAAGCCCAACCCGACGAACAAACCGAAGCGGTGCAGCAGCAGGCCGATGAGCAGCCGGACGAACAGCCGGAACAGGCCGCCGAAGAAGAGAGTGAACTGGTAGAAGAAGCCCGGGAACTCGGCGCCCGCGCCGAGTCATTCAGCGAAGATCCGGATAGCCTGGATGCCTGGCTTGAAGAACGAGATATGACAGAAGACCAACTCGAAGAGCTGCTCTTCGACATCTCCCGGGATGAAGCGGCCAGCCGCGCCTATGCCGAAGAGCGCTGACCCCCTCGAAGATCTACGACGTTTCGTCTTCAAGCTGCAGTAAAAACTGCTGCATGAACTCAATTCTCGCCTGCGCCTCTCGGCGCCCGGTCTCGGTGTAAAACCGCTCTTCGAGCTTCAGCAGCTTTGCGTAGAAATGATCCACCGTGTACGTGCCGTCGTCGGGCTGTCGCTGCGTACAGAACGGGTCCTCAGCGGCCATCATCTCCCGCCCCAGCGCACCGCCAATCTCGAAGCAGCGAGCCACTCCGATGGCGCCGATGGCGTCCAGGTTGTCGGCGTCGCTGACCACCTTCGCCTCCAGACTCTCCGGGACCAACCCCGCCGAAAACGAGTGGCATCGGATCGCCTCGGCGACCAACTCGATTCGCTCGTCGTCGAGCCGGCCGCGAAGCCACCCGCATGCCTTCCTGGCGCTCATCGTCGATGCCTGCGAACGCTCTGGATGATCCTTCGGCAGGTTGACGATGTCGTGCATCCAGCCTGCCAGCTCTACCACTGTCAGGTCCGCGCCTTCGGCGTCGGCGAGCCGGCGGGCGTTGGCGACGACGCGGCGGATGTGGCCCACATCGTGGCCGGCGCTGGTCTCCATCTCTTTGAACGCCCAGTCGCGGGCGTCGTCGATCAGTTGTCGGTGATCGCCGTTCATCTTGTAGCCTCTGCTGCCCGCCCAACCTGCTCCCCTGAAGCGCAGCAAGAAGGGAGCTGTCCGGCACTCAAGACTCAGACACCTTGCACCAACGTGCAGCGGGATCGACTCCTTGAGTGCCGGACGGAGGGGTCGGGGTGGATTGTCTGGCGCAGTGATCGGGCAGCGCCATCAACAACTGGCGTCCGATTCGACAACCTTCAGATTGTTGTCTTCATTGCATTCGTTGCGCGTACTTTCGCCATCGTCATCGTCGACGACGACCTCCAGATCCCAGGCTCCATCGGTGGGGACGGTCCCCTCCAGCCGCACCCGTTCCGACTCCCCGGGAGCGAGCCCGGCGTCGGTTTCGGTGTCGGCGATGATGAACCGGTCGTCGTCCTGGTGAGCATACAGACTGACCGGAATCGTTCCGACCTGGATGGCCCCGCTGTTGGTCACCCACACATCCACCGTCACCTCACATCCGTCGATATCCACCGACGGGTCTTCGGGATGTAGATCGGGGGCGGCCTGTGGCTCGATTTCGGTCAGCTTGTTCAACCGAAAGGTGTTGTGGTCCATGTAGCCGGGGGTTGGATCGGAGGGTACAGAGCCGTCTTCTTCGATCTGGTTGATGCTGTAGGCGTGCTGATTCCAGACCCGGCGGGTCGACACCCAGTTGTCGTCGGCATCGCCAAAGGCCGTCAGCCCGGCTTCTTCCTGGTCACAGTCGCCGAACATCGCTCCGCACTCGAAGTCACTGGTGGGCACCACGATGTTGGCTGCACCGTCATTATTGACGTCAGCGATCACCGGATTGTCCAGCGCCGTCACCGATGGATTGTCCGCCTCGAAAATCACGTCTCCGGTCTGACCGTCGAACACGTGGACGTGTTTTTCGTCGTTGTACACCACCGATGCTTCTCCGTTGCCGTTGAAGTCAAAGACACTGGATCCGGTGGTGTTGCTCGACAGATCCTGGGTAGGACGATCCCAGACCAGGGTATCGTTGTAGTCCGGAGTGTAACCGATGCCGAAATCTTCTCCGATCACGCGCAGCACCACGTAACTGTCGCTTCCGGCCACCCCGATTTCGGGAATCCCATCACCGGTCATATCGGCGATGGTGGGGGGGCCGAGCCGACCGGAGTCCGGCACATCAACCGGGCCCCACAACAGATCCCCGTTCGCTCCGTCGTGGATGCGCACCGTACCTGCGGACACGACGACCACATCGGCCGTTCCCGTCTGATCGAAGTCGGCGACACCCGGATAGCCGTCCTTCAGTGTCTCGTCGTCACCAACCTCATCATCATCGACCTCCCACAGCAGTGTACCGTCATGTTCGAAGGCCGCCCGGCCCGTGATCACCTCCCGGGTTCCACTGTCGTTGATATCTTCGACCACAGTCAGTGGGCCGACCTGCTGCTCCAGCGGATCACCGGGGGCGACATTGCTTCCCGTGGGGTCATCTCCATCCAGGGCCTCATCACGACCGTCCCACACCACATCACCATTGTTGTCGTAGACCACCGGGCCGACCACGATTTCGACATCACCATCGCCGTTCAGATCCGCAAGCGACGGTCCACCCCACCAGTGATCGATGTCGCGCGGCTCCACCGCGTCACTGCCCCACAACACCTCGCCTTCGTTGTCGATGGCGGCGATCCCCTGCATTCCTTCGCCACTGCCCGCGGAGTAGTCCCACACCGCGGCGACGACCTCCGGCAGTCCATCGCCGGTGATATCTCCGACAGCCACACTGGCGCCGGGCATCACTCCCAGCGCCGGGTTGTCCTCGTCAAACATCTCCAGCTCTCCCAACTCGTGGTAGCCCACGGACCATCGGTGAGAACCGTCACTTCCGTCGACGGCGCGCAACACTCCCGTGACCAGTTGATCCCAGTCGTCTTCTTCCTCCGTGGTCGCAAAGGTGGTGAAGATTACATCCGGAATGTCACTTCCATCCTGGTCCAGGTCCATGACCGCCGGGGTCATCATCACCTGATCGATCGAATGGCCCTGGAAGGCCAGATCATCGCCGTGACCATCGTATTCGGCGTAGGGAAGGGTCTCGTCGACCTGGAACGACCACAACTCATCGGGCTCGAAGGTGTCGTCGCGATCGTCAAAGGTGCAACTGTCGTCGTAGGAGCCGTCGTCGAGACGATCCCCGGGATCGGGACCGTCTTGCTGATTGTCCTGGTTCGTCTGATTCTGCTGATTGTCATTGGCGTCATTGGCGCCATTGCCGTCGTTAGTGTCGTTGGCGTCATTGCCGTCATTAGTGTCGTTGGCGTCGTTGGCGTCATTTGCCTCGTCGACACATCGCCCCTCGTCATCGCAGATATAACCGTCGGGGCAATCCTCATCGCTGACACATTCGCCATCCATGGTCAGGCCGGACTCATCAGAACAACCTATCAGTGCCATCGAAACGGTGGCGACCACCACCAGAACCCATACCATTGTTGCATGCTGCTTCATTTCGCTGCTCCCGTTTC
>SKMT01000076.1 GCA_007120915.1 Myxococcales bacterium
CACTTCCATCTTTTCCTCTTCATCCGGGCTCAGCCCGCCGCCCCCGACGCTCTGGCTTTGGTCCTCGTCGTTGCTGCTGCGCGCCGATCGGATGAATCGCCCCCGCCGGTCGCTGGGTGAATCCTTGCTGTCGTCGCCACCGCTAAACGCTGCAGCACGTCGGCCGTTGGAGTTCCCCTGCTGGCGTTGATAGCCGCCGCTGTCTGTTTCAGCCGCCGGCTTCGCTGTTGTGCGCTCATCCTCGTTTCGCGAGCTCTTCTCCGAGCTTCGAAGCGCCGACTCACGCCGCCTGGTCATTTCGCTGTAATCGGACCGATTCGAGCGCCGTGAACGATCAAAGCCGGTGGCAATGACGGTGACCATCAACTCATCACGCATATCTTCTTCGATGACGTTGCCGAAGATGATGTTCGCATCTTCGTGTGCCGCTCCTTCGATCAGGCTCATCGCCTCGTTGATCTCCGCGAGCGTCATGTCCACCCCACCGGTGACGTTGATAAGAATGCCCGTGGCACCTTCGATGGAGACATCCTCCAGAAGCGGTGACGAAATCGCCATCTCGGCGGCTTCCATCGCCCGGGAGGGCCCGGAAGCGTTGCCGGTGCCCATCAGCGCCATTCCCCGGTCGCTCATGATGGTGCGAACGTCGGCGAAGTCGACGTTGACCAGCCCCCGCACCGTGATCAGATCCGAAATCCCCTGCACTGCGTGCAACAACACTTCGTCCGCCTTCTTGAACGCCTCCAGAATCGTGGTCTGCTCTCCGGCAATCGCCAGCAGCCGCTGGTTCGGAATTGTAATCAGCGTGTCCACGGCGTTGGCCAGGTTCTCGATGCCCTCATCGGCCTGCCGGCGCCGGCGCCGACCTTCGAACTGAAACGGCTTGGTGACCACTCCCACCGTCAGTGCTCCCTGTTCGCGGGCCACACTGGCGATCACGGGGGCAGCACCGGTTCCGGTGCCTCCACCCATCCCGGCGGTCACGAACACCATATCCGCTCCCGAAAGAGCCTCGGCGATTCGCGTCTGGTCTTCCAGCGCCGAATCTCGGCCAATCTCCGGGTCAGCGCCCGCCCCGAGTCCATCCGTCAACGCCGCGCCGAGTTGGATCTTCAGCGGCGCCAGGTTGTTTTCCAGAGCCTGCAGGTCCGTGTTGGCGGCGATAAACTCCACATGCGCCACCCCTTCGGTGATCATCGTATTTACGGCGTTGCCTCCGCCGCCTCCCACTCCGATCACTTTGATGTTTGCCGCTTCTGGAACTTCGGCGTCGTCAAACTCTAGCATACCCGTTCCTTGTACTGCTGTAGGAGAACTGCTCGTTGCCCCGGCGTCGACCGGGCAGATGATAGGTTCAACTGGCTCGCACCCGCAACCCTTGCCGTTGTCTTCCGTCGTCTCCAACCATCATGATCGCGCCGGTCATTCCCGACGACCTCTCATCACCTACCGCAGGCATCGAATCGGCACATCATGTCGGTTGCCCGCGCGACGGTACTATCCGTGTTCGCTGTCTGCAACCGGTTCATTGCCGATCTAGAACATCGTCGACACCCACTGGCGAACGCGACCCATCAGACGTCCGTACATCCCTTCCGTTTCCTCTTCGAACAGCGAACGGTCGGCGGCCGTCGAGCCATACTCTACAAGCCCGACTCCAGTGGCGAATTTCGGATTTCGCACCACGTCCACCAACCCCCCGACGTCGCGGGGAAGCCCGCGGCGAACGGGCACGTTCAGCACCTCTTCGGCAAGCTGGGGCATGTTGTCCAGAATCGTGGTACCTCCGGTGATGACTACCCCGCCGGCGATCAGATCTTCGCAACCCGAATCTTTAATCTCGCGAGCCACGTACGCGAAGATCTCTTCGACGCGCGGTTCGATGATCTCACTGAGGATCTGACGGCTCAGCACCCGCGGGGGCCGTCCGCCGACCGACGGCACCTCGATGGTCTCTTCCGGGCTCACCCGCGAAGTCAGCGCACAGCCGAACCGCTGCTTGATCCGCTCCGCCTCCTTCATCGGAGTGCGAAGCCCCACGGCAATGTCGTTGGTCAGGTGATTGCCACCGAGCGACAGTACCGCCGTATGGATCAGGCTTCCCTGATTGTAGATGGCAATGTCCGTGGTCCCGCCCCCGATATCGACGACGGCCACGCCCAGTTCCTTCTCGTCTTCTTCGAGCACCGATTCACTGCTGGCGATCTGTTCGAGCACGATGTCGGCGACTTCCAGCCCACAGGCGTTGGCGCACTTGATGATATTCTCCACACTCGACACCGCGGCGGTGACCACGTGTACCTTCGCCTCCAGGCGCACGCCGGTCATTCCCAGCGGCTCCTTGATGCCGTCCTGCTCGTCGATGACGTACTCCTGGGGGATGACGTGCAACACCTGGCGGTCCATCGGAATCGCCACCGCCCGGGCGGCATCGACAACCCGACACAGGTCGCCTCGTTTGACCTCCTTGTCGTTGTTCACCGCCACGATCCCGTGGGAGTTGAACCCCTGAATGTGGCCTCCGGCAATTCCGGCGTACACCGTATTGACCTCACAGCCGGCCATCAGCTCCGCCTCCTCCACGGCCTTTCGAATCGAATTGATGGTGGCATCGATGTTGATGACCACCCCTTTTCTCAACCCCTGCGACGGGTGTGAGCCGATCCCGATGACATCGATGCCGTCATTGGTCACTTCGCCGATAATACAGGCGATTTTCGTCGTCCCAATATCGAGCCCTGCAATGATTTCGCCAACCTCTTTCATTTCTTACCTTCCCTGGTGTTTCGACACGCCGGACAACCTGATGGCGCCGCACTCCCAAAACGGTTGTGCCTATGCCGTGCCGTTACTCCTGCAAAAGTTCAATTCACATCCTCACACAACAACATGATCCGTCACTGGCCCTGGTCCGAGTGGTTCACCGTGCGCTCTTCGCCATCCATTGGCTCATCCCGCAGGCCTACCGTCACTCGGTTCAGATCCCCTTCGTGGTCAACCAACACATACGCAGCGTCCACACCCCGGCGGATCAACGAGGCCTGCACATCGGCGTACTTCTCCAGCCGTTTTCGAAAATTTCCCTGTCCAAGTCGTACTTCTGTTCCCGTCTCCCCGACGATCAGCGAAATGCCCAGCATCTCGTCGACATGTACCTCACTGACGGGCTGTTTCTCATCGAGCTGCAGCTCTTCGTACCACTGCCACACCCGAAGCGCCGAACCAAATCGGCGCAGCCCCTCGTCCTGCTCCAGCGTTGCACGGGTAAGCCCCGAGATCAGGGGAAGCTCCCAGAGCTGGTCATTGCGAGTCATCGTATCCAGTTCGTAGAACGGCTCCCCCCCGGTGTTGACCAGCCAGAACCCGTCGTCGACGACGATGGCCACCGGTTCGTGCTCTTCGATGTGGATATGAAGTCGGTTCGGAAACCGCCGGTCTACCTCAGCGGTTTGAACAAACCCCAACCCGGAGATGGCCTGTTCCAGCCGGTCGGAACGCACATCGAGAATGTGCTCCCCGGCCAACCCTTCGGTCGCCGCAAGCAGCTCTTCTTCTTCTAAGTGGTCCAGCCCCTCTACGTCGACGTAGGTCAACGCAAAGTAATCACTTTCCATCAGGTGGTCGTAGCCCAGAAAGATCAGCGCCGGAATCCCGATCGCCACCACCGCCAGCCCGCCCACCAGCGCAGCGCGTCGAAGCCAGCACGACAGGGTCTGTCGCCGCTGCTTCTTGCGCTGCTTCGGGCTTTTTTTGCGCCGGTTCTTTTTGGAGGATCCAAACACTGCTCGTCCCTGAACATCGTCTTCCGCGTCCGTGCGGAAGGCACATCGTGACTACCGTTAACTTCCTGCTGCTACTGCTGGTCTGCGTCCGTCTTCGCCGCTGCGACCATCGCTTCTACAAATTCGTCGAACTCTACACCGCGGTCGGCCGCCATCTTCGGTACCAGGCTGGTGGCCGTCATTCCCGGTATCGTGTTCACTTCCAGCATCACCACCGGGCCCGACTCGGCGACGGCTCCCTTGAAATCGACCCGGGCAACCCCGCGGCATCCCACGGCGTCCAACACCGTGCGCGACCAACCCACAAGAGGCTCACAGATCGCGGGGTCGTCGACGACGATGTACTCCGTGTCTTCGCTCTCGTACTTCGCTTCCACGTCGTAAAATCCTTCGGCGGGCCTGATTTCCATCACACCCAGACACTCCTGGTCGAAGAATCCCACGGTGTACTCCGGGCCCTCGACCATCTGCTCGATGAGCACGCCCGAGGAGGCGCCGTCGCCGACGTGCTGAGCCAACTGCTGGAGTGCATCCTCCAGTTGCCGGGCATCCTCGCAGATGTGAACGCCGAAGCTGCTGCCGGCGTCGTTGAGCTTTGCGACCACCGGAAACCCAACCTCTTCGCTCGCGCGCTCCACCAGCCTGGGGCTTTCGTGCAACTGCGAGCCCGCACACCACACCGCATCGGCAACGGGCACACCTTCGGCAGCACACAATCGACGGGTACGGTGCTTGTCCATCGCCAGCGCCGAAGCCAACACGCCGCTGCCGGTGTAGGGGATGTTCAGCGATTCGAGAAATCCCTGAAGCGCTCCACCTTCGCCCAGCCCGCCGTGAATCCCCAGAAGCACCGCCGCCGGCCGATCCGCCGCCAGCGCCTCCAGGTCTTCGGGCACGTCATACACCGTCACATCGTAGCCGCGGTTCACCAGCGCCTTCTCGAAGGCCGCGCCGGTCTTCAGGCTAATCTCGCACTCCAGTGATTCGCCGCCGGTGGCAATTCCTACCGGTTCGCTGCGAAACCGTTGGATGTTCAATTCCTCAATCATCGGCGTTCTCCAACTGCCGTTCATACTCCGCGAGCCGCTGCATCCCGTCGAAGCCCACGAATCGTACTTCCGGGCGCAACTGAACTCCGAAATCCCGGCGCACTCGATATCGCGCCAGCGCCATCAGACGCAAAAAGTCTTCGGCAGTCGCATCCTCTTCGTTGATAAAGAAGTTTGCGTGCAACTCGCTGATCCTGGCCCCACCGATGGATGCGCCCTTCAGCCCCGCTTCGTCGATGAGCCGTCCGGCGTAATCCCCTTCCGGATTTGCAAAGGTGCTTCCCACACTGGCCAGCCGGTAGGGCTGGGTTTGGTTGCGCCGCTGTTTGTCGGCGGCCACGCGCTCGCGCGCCGCGGCCACATCGCCACGCTGCACCCGAATGGTCCCGCCGACGACCAGGGCGCCTTCGGGCAGTGCTGTGTGGCGGTACCTCATCTCCAACTCCTCGCTACTTCGTCGCTCGATTCTCCAGCAGGCGTTCTTGTGGTCCACAATTGCGACCACTGCCGTTTCGAGTATCGAGCACAACTCCTGCTCTTTGGTCCCGGCGTTCAACGCTACGGCTCCGCCGAACGTTCCCGGTATCAACGTCAAAAACTCCGCGCCGACCCAACCGTCCTTCAACAACCCGCGTACCAGATGGGCATTCACCGCACCTGCCGCAACATCAACACGGGCGGTCTGCGAACCGTCTTCTTCGACATCCCATTCGGCCAACTCGCCGACCAGCTTTATCACCGGCACGTCGATCCCTTCGTCGGGAAACAACACATCGCTTCCCAGACCTACATAACAGGCATCGGTCTCACCCAGCGCTTCCAGAAGCGCTTCCAGGTCCTTCCGTGTGCCTGCCTCGATCCAGTAGGCGGCCTCGCCTCCGATTCGGAGTGAGCAGCGCCGACTCAGCGGCTCGCCGACCACCATCTTGCTTTGCGGTGACGAGTTCTGATGCCAGTGATCGAGTCGTTGCTCCAAGGGCGTCGACGTCTTCCAGTCGATTCGCTTTTCATATGTCGAATTCGGCTTCATATCTAACCGACGTTGTTCAAGATACATCTTCACAGGGGCCTGACAAGCACGTTTTTTTCACATGAAAAACCGCCTAAAGTCAACAGTTTAGGCATTTTCATCAAACTACGGTTTCAGGATATCGGCAATCCCTGAAGTGGAATCTAGAGGTTGGATAACTTCTTGACCCCCGTGGCGTTGGCGGTTCTCTAAACAAACACTTAAACAAACAGCCCCGCTGTGCGGCCAGGAGGGTCCCGATCACTGCTGATGTCGCCCTGCGCTGAAGGGCGTACCGCTTTTCAGCGCCCCGCCATCTTACGCAACTGTGCGGCAATCGTTGCTCCGGCGTCGGGGCGAGCCTGCTTGCGCGCCCCGGCGGCGAGATTGGCCAGCGATTCCGGGTTGTTCATCAGCCCCGTCAGAATGTTGCGGGCCCGATCCGAATCGATCTCGGCGTCGTCGATCATCACCCCGCCGCCGCACTCGACCACTGACCGGGCGTTGGCCGTCTGGTGATCGTCGGCGGCGTGGGGAAACGGCACGTACACCGCCGGAATCCCCAGCGTGAGCACCTCCGCGATCGTCGATGCACCGGCGCGACAGATCAGCAGATCACACCAGCGATAGGCTTCGGCCATATCATCAATAAATTCGACCACCTCGACCTCACCGGCGAACTCGCGATATCCCGGCCTGGCTTCGGCGCTTCGATCTTTTCCTGCCTGGTGGCGAACCTGTAGCCGCTTTTCCAGCTCTCCCATCGAACCGAACAACAGCGGCAGCCTCTCGTTGAAACTTCCCGCTCCGCCGCTGCCGCCGATCACCAGGATGCGAAATTGCCCCCCTCGCTGGGGGGGTTGGTACTCAAACTGTTCGGCCTGCTCAATCAGGGGGCGCCGCACCGGATTGCCCACCGCCGACACCGGCAGATCGGCAAGATATTCAGCACTGTCCTCAAAGGTGACGAACGCCCGGTCCACAAACCGACTCAGAAGACGGTTCGTCAGCCCTGGATAGGAGTTCTGCTCCATCAATGCTGTCGGTATGGAGCTGATCGACGCCACCATTGTCACCGGGCCCGCCGCATAGCCGCCAACGCTGACAACGACATCGGGGTCGAGTCGCTTGAGCAACCGATGGGCCTTCAGCCCACTTCCCGGCAGCCCGGCGACACTTGCAGCGCGCCGCAGAAGCCCTCCTCCCTTCAGCGCCTTCACCTCCACTATCTCCAGCTCGAAGGGGGTATCCGGAATCACCCGCGATTCGATCCCCGACTCCGTGCCTACAAAGGTCACCTTCGTGCCCGGTTCCAGCCGCCGCAACTCTTCGGCGACGGCAAGTCCGGGAAACAGATGCCCGC
>SKMT01000599.1 GCA_007120915.1 Myxococcales bacterium
CGGCGATGCCGCCGCCGGTGAGCACGGCCCTGGAGTTTGCGGGGGCCGACCGGGACGATCCGGGCGAGACTGGTTGGTCGATGACCCTGGTCGACGACGGTGTGCACCAGTTGTGCGGTGCATACGATGAGTCTGGGAAGTCCTGGAAATTCACCAACGGACTGGACGTGGAAATCGGCGCCGAGTCGCCGGCTCCGTGGAATCTGGTGTGGGCTGTGCTGTGGTCCGACGAGCCGCAGATGTTGCTCGACGTGGTCGATGACACCTTCGGCGCCGACACCGCGCGGGTGGAGACCTTCGACGGCAAGCCCGTGCACTGCTACGGCGACGACGCTCGACTCTGTGTCGATGAAGAGATCCGGCGCATCGTCGCTCTCGACGCTGAAGTCGACGGCGTCGACTGGACGATCCGCGTCACCGGCGACGGCGAGCGGCTGCGGTTGACCGAAGACGGCGCGCAGAAGGCGCGGTTGGCTGCCGTCGCGCAGGGCTGTGGATAGTGGGGCGATGTTACTAACCAGTTTCAAGAACCTCAGAACCCCGGGGCAGCCTGAACTGCGGCTAGCCCCGGGCTACGGGTCGAGCGCTTTGCCTCTACGGGTCATCCAGCCCAGCGCCCAGAACCCAGCGCCCAGCGCCTAGAACCCAGCGCCCAGAACCCGGCGCTATTCCGCCGCTGAGGTGCTTGGGGCTTCCGCGGTGGTTGCAGCCTCCGAGGAGCGTTTGCCTACCTCGTCGACGGCGCGGCCGAACTGGCGGCGGCGAAGAAGAAGGGCGTTGGTGACGACGCTGACCGAGGAGAGCGCCATTGCTGCGGCGGCGAAGACGGGGCGCAGAAAGCCCAGCGCTGCCACCGGCAGAAGGGTGGTGTTGTAGATGAACGCCCAGAACAGGTTCTGGCGGATCTTCGAGTGGGTGGCCTGGGAGATCTCGATGGCCCGGCGCACACCGTCGAGCGACCCGGAGATCAGCGTCAGATCCGACGACTCGATGGCGACGTCGGTGCCGGTGCCGATGGCGATGCCCAGGTCGGCCTGGGCGAGCGCCGGGGCGTCGTTGATGCCGTCGCCGACCATGGCGACCACCCGGGTGCCGTCGGCCTGGATGTCCTTGATCGCTTCGGCTTTGTCGCCGGGGCGCACCTCGGAGTTGACGTGATGCGACGGGATGCCGATGCGGTCGGCGACGGTGGTGGCGGTAGCGCTGTTGTCGCCGGTGATCATCCAGACGTCGATGTCCTGGCTGTCGAGCCACTCAATCAGTGCCTTCGCCTCTTCTTTGATGGCATCTTCGACGGCGATCATGCCGATCAGTTCGCCCTCTGTAGCGGTGGCGACGACCGTCTTACCCTGCTTCTGCAACTTCTCGGTGCGGTGGGTGTCGATGGAGACGTTGCACTTCGAGGCGACCCACCCTGGTTTGCCCACGTAGAAGGTGCGGTCACCAATGTCGGCGGTCACCCCGTCGCCGGCGACGCTTTGGAAATCGGAGACCGAGGCCGGCTCGATTCTCTTCTTTTCGGCGGCGGCGACGATGGCCTTGGCGATGGGGTGCTGGCTCGCATCTTCTAGTCCGGCGGCGATCGACAGAAGCCGCTCTTCGTCGTCGCCCATCAGGTCGGTGACCTTCATCTCCCCGTGGGTCAGCGTGCCCGTTTTGTCGAAGACCACAGAGTGCAACTGCTTTGCGCGCTCCAGCGCCTGGGCGTTGCTGATCAGCACACCCAGGCTGGCGGCTTTGCCGGTGCCCACCATCATCGCCGTGGGCGTGGCCAGTCCCAGCGCACAGGGACAGGCGATCACCAGCACGGCCACCGTCGGCAGAACCGCCGCCATCGGCGCGTCGAAGATCGAGTGGCCGATAAAGGCGACGATGGCCAGCACAATCACGGAGGGCACAAAGATCCCGGAGACGCGGTCGACCATCTTTTCGACGTCTGCTTTCGACGCCTGAGCCTCTTCGACCTGGCGTACGATCTGGGCGAGCGCGGTCTCTGAGCCCACCCGGGTCGCCCGCACGATCAGGTGTCCGTCGGTGTTGATGGTTCCGCCGATGACCTCGTCGTCGGAGGTGCGGGTCACCGGCACCGACTCGCCGGTGAGCATCGACTCGTCGACGTCGGCGCGGCCTTCGATGACCACACCGTCGGTGGGGATTTTTTCGCCGGCGCGGATCTTCATCTTGTCGCCCACCTCCACCTCGTCGAGCGCTAGGTCGACCCACTCGCCGTTTCGGTGCACCCGGGCGGTGTCGGCGGCGATGTCGAGGAGACTCTCGATCGCCTCGCCGGCTTTGCCCTTCGCCCGGGCTTCGAGCCACTTTCCAAGCGCGATGAGCGTGATGATCATCGCCGCGCTCTCAAAATAGGGATGAGCGTGCACGCCGAAATCAAAGATGTGCATCAGTGCGACCACCGTGGAGTACACGAAGGCCGAACCGCCGCCGAGCGCGACCAGAGAATCCATGTTGAAGTGGAAGCTCTTCAGCGCCTTCCAGGCCCCCACGAAAAATCCCTGGCCGGTGTACACCACGATCAGCGCGGTCAAATAGATCAGAAGTCCCAGCCGCGTATTTTCGGCGGCCGTACTTTCGGCCCACCAGCCGTCGCCCCAGTCGAACATCGGCAGCATATCCGGCATCATGGGGCCCATCTCCAGCACCATCACCGGAATGGCCAGCATCAATCCCACCGTCCAGCGGCGCCACCAGAACTTCGCTTCTCTCTCGCGGCGCTCACTTACAGTAGCTGCCGAGTCGGGCTTCGGTTTCGAACCCTTTGTACCGCCGGTGTCGGCGGACTCGACGGAGTAGCCTTTCTTGTCGACCGCTTTCTTCAGCTTCGACAGCACGGCGTCGGCGGCGACGCCTTCTGTCACGTCGACGCGGGCGGTCTCTGTTGCGAAGTTGACGATGGCGTCGTCGACGCCTTCCACCCCGCGAAGCGCGTCTTCTACGCGACTGACACAGGCGCCGCAGGTCATGCCGCCGACGGTCAGCCGGGTGGTCTGACCACCGTGGCCCTCGTCGACGATCTGACGGGAGTCCGACGCTTCTTCGTCGTCGGAGTCTTTTCCGTCGTCGGAGTCCTCTCCGCCGGAACAGCAGCTTCCCCCGGTATCGCCGTCAGTGTCGGCATCGTCGGCAAGCGCGGTGTCGTAGCCGGCGTCGTCGAGTGTCTCCACGACGCGGCCGGCGACGTCATCGGCGTCAGCACCGTCTGCCAGTTCAATGATCGTCGCGTCGGCGTCCAGATCCACATCCACCGCGGCGATGCCGTCGACACCGTCGAGGGCATCCTCCACAGCAGCCACACAGCGGCCACAGGACATCCCCTCTACGGAAAATTTCAGCTTCGCCATCGTTTACCTCCAGTGGGCACTTCGGGCACTTAGCTTTGGGGTTTCTCGCAACTCAGTCCCCCGGGCAGCCTGAACTGCGGCCAGTGCAGGACTTCCGGGTCGAGCGTTGAACCTCCACGGGTCATCCAGCACCCAGCGCCCAGCGCCCAGCGCCCAGCACCCAGCACCCAGCGCCCAGCACCCAGCGCCCAGCGCCCAGCGCCCAGAGCCTATTCGTCCTCATCGGGTTCATACTCCACCCACTCCTCGACGGGCTGATCCTTGAGCTTGTACCAGCCCCAGATGCCGGCGGCGAAGAACAGAATCGACATGTACTGCGCCGGGGTCAGCCCCAGATAGCGCGGGTCGCCACCCCACTCGATGGCCTCCGGGTGCTCCCGAAGGAAGTCGAGCAGGAATCGAACCGGGCTGTACAGAATCGGCAACAGCCACAGATAGAGCCCGCGCCTTCGAGGTTTGCGGCTCAAAATCAGGAAGACCACCAGGATTGCGCCCCACAGAATCGCCTCGTAGAAGCCCAGGTTGTGCCGGATTTCGGCGGGGCCGTGGGGAAACTCCATCATCAGCGGGAAGATCTCGGGGACCGCCCCGCCGGTGGTCTCGTAGATCCAGTTCCAGATGCCGGTGTCGCCCGGTTCTTTGCCGGGGTGATCAAAGGCCAGAGTGCAGCCGATGCGCCCGAAGAAAAAGCAGATCGCCAGCGTCCAGGCCGACAGGTTCGCCCAGGCCAGCGCATCCTGGTCGGGGTTTCGGTACATCCAGATCAGCGCCGCGATACCCCCGCCGAGCACACCGCCGAGGCTGGAGATGGTGCCGAGGGGCCACTCCGCGAAGGCGGTGGCCGGATCACGGGGCAGAGTATGGAAAAATTCGCCCACCACTTCCGGCTGGTAGGTGAACACCTCGAACAGGTGAGAGAACACGAAGCCGAAGACGATGATCCAGATGCCGTAATTCTGCACCCGTTCTTCAGACACGCCCATGGTGCGCGCGCCGCGATAGCTGGCGGCGATCACGCCAACGAGAAGCCCGATGGCCAGCACCACACCGAAGGAGTGGATAGGAGGCAGCGGGCCAAGTTCCCATGGGCCGATCTGGGGATATGGAAGGACCCCGAGGATATTCATGATGATGCTCCGTCAAAACGTAGTTCATGCAGGGGTGGTACACACATTGGCGTGCACCAGTATCGCAAACCCCGCAGGGGTTCAATCCATAAGACCGCCATGTAATTCCGGTGAACCGCCAAGGACGCCAGGGAAAGGCGGGAGGGAACCGCCAAGAACGCCAAGGACGCCAGGGAAAAGCGGGAGGGAACCGCCAAGGACGCCAAGAACGCCAAGTAAAACCAGGAGAAACAAATAGATGGGGCCGTGCTGGCTCGTTTGGTGGGGATGTTCCCACCGGCCGGGCGAGCCGGGGTCAAAGTCCCTTTGGCCCCGTGGGCGAGCCAGCGCCCCGCTCAGCCCTCAGGCTCGCCTGGGGGTATCCAGCGTCGCCAACCCGAGGAGATTCATCGAAGGCAACCGAGCCCTCAGGCTCGCCTGGGGGTATCCAGCGTCGCCAACCCGAGGAGATTCATCGAAGGCAACCGAGCCCTCAGGCTTGCCTGGGGGGATCCAGCTACCGATCCAACCGCCGTGCCAACACATGGTCTGCGAGCACCAGCGCTGCCATTGCTTCGACCACGGGGATTGCCCGGGGGACGATGCAGGGGTCGTGGCGGCCCTTCTTGGCCATGGAGCCGACGGTGCTGGCCGGTTTGAAGTAGACCCGCATGCAGATACGCCGGCCGTTGGTGATGCCACCCTGGATGCCCTGGGCGGCGGGGCTGATCCCGGCGTCGGGACCGCTGCCGGCGATGCCGGTGTGAAATTCGGCGCCGCGTGCTTTTGCGGCGGCCGGGGCGTCGCCCAGCCCGGTGCCGACGACAGCGCCGATGCTCATGAAGGCGTCGGCGAGCCGGTTTTTCATCTTCCGAAACACCGGGTCGCCAAGCCCCGGGTCCAGCCCGTCGACCCACAGTTCGATGACCCCGCCGCGGGAGTCGCCTTCCTGTTTGCAGCGCTTGAGCGTCTCCGTGATTTCGTCGGCTACCGCCGCGTCGGGACAACGGGTGGGGTGGGCGTCGACGTCGTCGATGGTCAGCTCGTCGGGGATGTCTTCGGCGACGTGCTCGCCGATGCGGCGGGTGAAGCCGACGATGGAGACCTCTTCGGGCAGCAGAAGCCTGGCGAAGCTGCCGCCGATCACACGGCTGACCGTCTCACGGCCTGAGGCTCGCCCGCCGCCTCGGTAGTCGCGATGGCCGAACTTCTCCTCCCAGGTACGATCGGCGTGCCCGGCGCGGTAGTAGTTCGGGTCGTAGTCTTCGCTGCGCGCATTCTTGTTCCACACGATCACCGCAATCGGCGAGCCGATGGTCTTGCCCTCGAACACGCCGCTGAGAATTTCGGCCCGGTCCCCCTCGGACCGAGAGGTCGTCAGCTTCGACTGTCCAGGCCGTCGGCGGTTTAGATGAGGTTGAATATCGCGCTGAAGATCCACTTCAACCCCGGCGGGAAAACCGTCGATGACGGCGCCCATCGCCGGGCCGTGGGATTCGCCGAAGGTGGTCAGTGCGAGGAGGTTTCCGAAGGTGTTTGGTTGCATGGGCCGGTTGGTTATTGGTGGTTGGTTATTCGTTATTGGTTGGTGGTTGGTGTGACCTGTGGAGATTCGTTCGCCGGATCGTAGCCCCGACCGACCGTAGGGCAAAGCCCGCAGGGAGTTCGGGGATCGGAGGTGGGATGGCCTCGGATGGTTATTGGTTGTCGGTTATTGGTTGTCGGTTATTGGTGGTTGGTTGTTGGGGGCGGACCAGAATGCGCGTTGGGCTTTTGCCTGGGCGATGAAGAAGATGTCGCCTTGCAGATGGATCGGGTTCCCCCCATCGACCTCCCTTTGGTCGGCCACTTCCCCCCGGGGGGAAGGTTTTGTCGGATTTCCGAGTTCCGAATTCCGATTGAGGTTCCCTTTTGTTTCGTCGGATGGCTTCCGCTCAATCCGTTGGGTTTGTACGCAGAACTGGAGACTAGAGAAAAGCAAAAGTGGGTCGGAAATCGGAAATCGGAAGTCGGAAGTCGGAACCGTTTGGGTCGCGTGGTCGTGGCTTGAAAGGGGGTTAGGGGAAGGTGGTGCCGAGACGTTGCAGTAGTGCAGGTCGAGCCAGGCGCGGGTGGGCGGGACGTGTTGGTTGTGTTCGTGGTCGCCGCCGGCGGCGTTGACGATGAGATCGATGTCGGAAAGTTCGCGGTGTTCGGGTTGCCAGTTGGCGCGTGCGGAGAGGTGGGCGACCAATTCGGCGTCGCTGTTTTTGATGGCGCGGGCGATGGCGTGGCTTGCGCCGCCGCGGCCGAGGATGATGGTTCGGTATGCCCTCGCTGGATTGTCCGCTTCCCCCGATCGACCTTCGCTGCGCTCAGGCCACTTCCCCCCGGGGGAAAGATGTGAAGGGTCTGCTGCCATACCCAGAATTTCGAGTGCTCGGTGCATTCCCGCCTCGTCGGTGTCGGTGCCCACCCAGGGCGTGTGGTTCGAGCTGGTGCGTCGAAGCGTGTTTAGCGCCGGCATCTCGCGCGGGTTTTGTACTCGAGGGGATTCGGCAGCTTCGACTTTCAGCGGTGAGGTCACCGATACGCCGCGGATTGGCAACTGCTCGAGCACTGGCAGCGCGTCGTCGAGTTCGCCGCGGGCCACCGGGATCTTCAAATAGCCCAGCTCGTCGTCGCCGGCGGCGAGCGCGGCGCGGCGGTGCCACATGTCGCCGCGGCTCTGGTCGACCGGGTCGCCTACCAGGGC
>SKMT01000594.1 GCA_007120915.1 Myxococcales bacterium
AGCCCTCAGGCTTGCCTGGGGGTATCCAGCGTCGCCGATCGGAGGGGATGCATCGAAGGCGCCCAGCCCTCAGGCTTGCCTGGGGGTATCCAGCGTCGCCGATCGGAGGGGATGCATCGAAGGCGCCCAGCCCTCAGGCTTGCCTGGGGGTATCCAGCTACTCACCGCCGATAAACATCCCGGCGGCGACGCGTTCGAGCGGCGGGAGATCGCCGATGGTCAGCGCCAGGGCTTTGGGGGCGGACATGCGGCGGGTGGGGGCCTCGAAGAGGGGGGTTCCGTCGGCGTCGGCGACGGTGAATGTGTCGTCGTCGGCGGTGACGCGGAAGGTGGGGGTGTTTTCGGCGTCGGTGAGCACCCAGCGATCATCGCCGTGATCGACGAAGGCGGCGATGCGATCGCCGTCTGGGTTGTACAGCCGCCAGCCGTAGTCGGTCTGTTGGAGGTCCCAGGCGTGTTCGAGGGTGGCGATCCCGGTGTCGTCGTCGAGTTCGACGTCGTGGCGGGTCTGGCCGTCGACGCTGCGGGTCTGGATGCGATCGCCGGGGTAGATACGGCCCGCCGGGCGTAGCTTGTCGTCGTACACGCGGGTGAACCGGGCCCGTTCGCGAAGTTTGATCGTCGGGATCGCCTCGTCGTCGGTGTCGATGACGATGCGGTTGCCCTGAGAGGTGAACTGGTCGTGTAGATCGTTGCCGGGGACGAACTGGCGCGGCGGCTCGCGCTGCTGGTAGCAGCCGGCGAGTACAATCAGCGCGATCAGCGCGACGAGTCCGGCGGTTCGATGGGAATGTCGTGATTTTGGCATAACTGGTCGAGTAGCCCGTTGATAAAGCCCGGAGTGGAGGCGGTGCCAAACTCTTTGGCCAGCTCCACGCAGGCGTTGATGGCGACCAGCGGCGGGGTGACGTCGTGCAAGATCTCGAACACGCCCAGCCGCAGCAGGTTGCGGTCGACGGCGGCCATTCGTTCGATACGCCAGTTCGTCGACAGGGTGCGGATCTCGTCGTCGATCCGTTCGATGTCGTCGAACACACCGCGCACCCGGCGCACCACCTGATCCCAGTAGCGGTCGGGGTTGTCGCCTTCGTCGCGGAGGGTGTCGCGTACGTTCGCCAGAGCGTCGTCGGGAGTGTCGTCGGCGACATCGGCCGCATACAACACTCGCAGGGCGGCCCGGCGGGCCTGTCGGTGGCGCTTACTCATTGCCAGCCTCGTCGATGGCGTCAAAAAGGTTGACCATCTCCAGTGCTGCCACTGCCGCCTCCGCACCCTTGTTTCCGGCTTTGGAACCACTGCGCTCCACAGCTTGTTCCACTGTATCGCAGGTAATCACTCCGAAGGCGGTGGGAACCCCGGTGTCGACCCCGACGGAGCTGATGCCGGCGGAGGCCGCCGAGGCGATGTAGTCGAAGTGGGGGGTGGCCCCGCGGATGAGCACGCCGAGGCAGATGACGGCGTCGACGTCGTGGGCGTCGGCGACGCGGGCGGCGACCTGGGGCAGCTCATAGCTGCCGGGGCAGCGCACCACGGTGATGGCATCTTCGTCGGCGCCGTGGCGCACCAGCGTGTCGGTGGCCCCTTCGATCAGCCGATCGGCGAACATGGAGTTCCAGCGGGCGGCGACGATGGCAAACCGGCGACCCGACGCGTCGAGATCACCTTCGATGAGTTGTGTCATGACTACGTTCCGAACGGCAAAAGATCAGAATTCGTATTCGGGAATGGGCACCTGGTCGACCACGGAGATGCCGAAGCCCTGGCTGCCGACCATCCGCTTGGGCCGGTTGGTCATCACTGTAATGCTACCGCAGTTGACCATGCGCAGAATCTGGGCCCCGATGCCGAGCATGCGGAGTTCGCGCTCCGGCTGGTTGATCCGGCGCTCCTTCTCCTCGTCGGTGGGGGCGGTGGGGGTGTCGAGCACGTGCTTGTGTACCAGCTCAGAGGCCGACTCCGGCTGCTTGTCCAGATAAATCAGCACCCCGCAGCCTTCGCGGGCAATCGCTTCCATACCCCGGCGCAGTTGGAGGGTGCAACCACCGCGCTTCGTCAGGAATGTGTCAAATGTGTCACAGCGGTGTTGTACCCGCACCAGCGTCGGTTCCTCCGGGGTCGGCTCGCCGCACACGAAGGCCAGGTGTTCGGCGCCATCGACGCGGCTTCGAAACACCTTGACCTGCCAGTCGCCCTCGAACTCTGTGTCCAGCGGTGCCTCTTCGACCACTTCCAGCAGGGTCTCGTGTTCGAGCCGGTAGGTGATCAGGTCGGTGACCGACAGAAGCTCAAGCCCGTGCTCCCGTGCGAAGTCTTTCAGTTGGGGAAGCCGGGCCATCGTTCCGTCGTCGTTCATGATCTCGCAGATCACCCCGGCCGGTTCGAGCCCGGCCATCCGCGCCAGATCGACGCTGCCCTCGGTCTGGCCGGTGCGCACCAACACTCCGCCGTCGCGCGCACGAAGTGGAAACACGTGCCCGGGCATCACGATGTCGTCGGCGTCGGCATCTTCGGCGACGGCCGCTTCGATGGTGCGGGAGCGGTCGGCCGCCGAGATGCCGGTGGACACCCCTTCGGCCGCTTCGATGCTGACGGTGAAGGCGGTGCCGAAGGAGCTGGTGTTGTCGTCGACCATCATCGGGATTTCGAGCTGGTCGATCCGATCTCCCGTCATGGCCAGACAGATCAATCCCCGGCCGTGCTTGGCCATAAAGTTGATCGCCTCGGGGGTGACCTGTTCGGCGGCCATGCAGAGGTCGCCTTCGTTCTCGCGGTCTTCGGCGTCGATGAGGATGACGATTTCGCCGTCGGCGATCGCCTCCAGGGCGCGCTCGACGCGTTCGATGGAGTCTTCGGCGCTTCGGTCGATGGTGTCGTCGGGTTCGGTCATGATTAAGGCTCCGGATTAGTACTGGTTCCGACGAACTTACGCACATACTTGCCGATCAGATCGGCCTCGAGGTTGACGGGCCGGCCGGGCTGATAGTCGGCAACAAGGGTCTTGTCGGCGGTGTGGGGGATGATGGCGACACAGAATTCAGATCCGCCGACGTCGTTGATGGTCAGGCTGACGCCGTCGACGGCGATGCAGCCCTTTTCGAGAAGAAAGGGCGCGACCGTGTCGGGAGTGTCAAAACGGAGGATGGTGGCGTTGCCGTCGGCGCGGCGCTCGTTGAGGGTGCCCACGCCGTCGACGTGGCCGGTGACCAGATGCCCGCCGACCCGATCGGAGAGCTTCATCGCCCGCTCCAGATGCACCCCGTCGCCCACATCGCGGTCGCCCAGGGTGGTGCGGGCCAGCGTTTCGGGGCTGGCGTCGATCTCGAAGGTGTTTTCGGCGGTGGCGGTGACGGTCAGGCAGGCGCCGTCGACGGCGATGCTCTCGCCGATGTCGAGGTCGTCGACGTCAAAGGAGGTTTCGATGGTGAAGGTAGCGCCGTCGTCGCTTCCGGTGCGCGCGGCGATGGTTCCGATGTCGGCGACGAGCCCGGTAAACATGTCACACCTCCTCGGGATCAGGGGCGGTGGGAAGCTCGCCGACGGGGCCGTGGATCAGCACGTCGTCGCCAAGCTGCTCGACGACGGGATCGGTAAGCCGTCGAGACATGTTCATCGAGTCGATGCCGTGGCCGTCGAAGGGGGTGGGCGCGTCGGCGCCACCGATCAGCCGGGGGGCGACAAACCCGTAGACGTAGTCGACCAATTCGGCGTCGAACAACGAGCCGAGCAGGGTGCCTCCACCCTCGACGAGCACGCTGAGCAGCTCCCGCTCGCTGATCGCTTCCAGAATCCCGCGGGGGTTCAACCAGCCGTTGTCATCGGCAGCGACGGTGACAACGTCGACGTCGGCGCCGGCGAAGCGGTCGCGGCGGCTGTGGTCGGCCTCTTCGGAGGCGAGCACCACCGTGGGGGCGTCGGAGTCGTGTTGGAACACCCGGTGGTCCGCCGGAGCCTGGAGGGCGGCGTCGACGACAAACCGCACCGGGTCGCGCCCGTCGTCGAGCCGGCAGGTCAGCCGGGGGTCGTCGGCAAGCAAGGTGCCGGTGCCCACAAGAATCGCGTCGTGGTGGTCGCGCAGCCGGTGGACTCTTCGCCGCGCCGTCTCGCCGGTGATCCAGCGCGAATCACCGGCGTGGGTGGCGATCTTGCCGTCCAGGCTCATCGCCCACTTTGCGGCGACCCAGGGAAGCCGGTGGCGGATGTACTTGAAGAACGGGGCGTTGAGCCGCCGGCTCTCCTCTTCGAGCACGCCGCAGACGACCTCGATGCCGGCGGCCCGGAGCGTCTCGATGCCCTTGCCGCGCACCCGGGGATCGGGGTCGATGGTGCCGACGACGACCCGCTCGATGCCGGTGTCGAGGATTGCGTCGGTGCAGGGCGGGGTGCGCCCGTAGTGGCAGCAGGGCTCGTGGTTGACGAACAGCTCGCAGCCTTCCAGATCGCCGTCGGCGTCTTCGATGGCGGCGACTTCGCCGTGCGCGTCGCCGGCGCGGGCGTGGAAGCCGCGCCCCACAATTTCGCCGTCGCGCACGATCACACAGCCCACAAGTGGGTTGGGACGGGTACGACCGGTGGCGCGACGGGCCAGTTCGATGGCCCGGGCCATAAATCGTTCGTCCCGCTCGTTGGGCTGGGTCGCTGGCATCGGGGTTAGTCCTCACCGCCGTTGTCGCCGGAGGTTTCGGAGTCGAGTTTTCGCAGTTCCTGGACGAATTGCTCGATGTCGCTGAAACCGCGGTACACGCTGGCGAAGCGAATGTAGGCGATCGGATCGATCTTGCGCAATTCGGAGGTGATGGCCCCGCCGAGCCAGTCGCTCTCGACTTCGCGCTCGCCCAGATCGAGCATGCGCCGCTCCACCCGGTCGAGCACCTCGTCGAGCTCGGCGGTGGAGATGGGGCGCTTGCTGCAGGCGAGTCGAATCCCGCGCAGCGCCTTCACCCGGTCGTAGTCTTCGCGGCTGCCGTCGGACTTGATGATCTGGGGGAAGATCTCCTCGACGCGCTCATAGGTGGTGAAACGGCGGTCGCAGCCGTCGCACTCGCGGCGGCGCCGGATCGCAGAGCCGTCGCGGGCTTTGCGGGAGTCGACGACGCGGTTTTCGGGGTGGTCACAGAAGGGACAGCGCATGGCACCGGTGTAAAAATGGACCCGTCAGTCCGAAGAGGAGGGCTTCTCAAGCTCGTGGATGCGGCAGACACGCCGGTGGTGGCGACCGTCGTCGCCGGGGTCGAAGGAAGTGTTCAAGAACGCGTCGACGCACTCACGGGCCATATCCTGGCCGGTCAGTCGCTCGCCCAGACAGAGCACATTGGCGTTGTTGTGGCGTCGCGCCAGCCGCGCCTGCACCGGGTTGTTCACCACTGCGGCGCGGACGCCGTCGACCTTGTTGGCGGCGATGGACATGCCGATGCCGGACCCGCAGATCAGGATGCCTCTGTCGGCGCGCCCGGCGGCGACCTGTCGGGCCACCCGGGCGGCGAAGTCGGGGTAGTCCACGGAGTTGGTGTCCGCCGGGCCCAGATCGCGCACTTTACGGGCGCCGTCGTCGACCCAGTCGACCAGATCGGCTTTCATGTTCACCCCGGCGTGATCGGAGGCGAACACGATGTCGACGGTCTCTTCGAGTTCGATGGTGCGACGTTGGACCAGATCGCCCAGATCGGCGACGGTTTCGAGAGAGTTCAGCGTCTCCTCGTCGATCTCGCCGATGCCGAACACCTCTTCGATGCGCCAGGCCAGGGTGACGATGTCGATGCTGGTGGCCCCCAGGTCGTCGATGAACCGGTCGTCGGCGCTGATGTGGTCGGCCGACTGCTCCAGCACTTCGGCGACGATGTCGATGATGCGACCGTCGTTGTCCATCGTTGCGCTCAGTACAGCTCCCAGATTTCAATGACCTGCTCGTCGCGGTAGTAACCGCAGTCCAGGCAGGCACGGTGGGGGCGCTTGGGCGCATAGCAGTGCGGGCAGCGCTGCAGGTTCGGTGCCGTGATCTTGTCGTGGTTCGCCCGCCGGGAGCGGGTTTTGGCTTTCGATTTGCGGTGCTTGGGAACAGCCATCGTTATTCTCCGGTGTTACGAATCGTCGTCATCCAGTTCGATCTCTTTGAGCTTCGACCAGCGCAGATCCATGGAGTTGGCCTCGTTTTCTTCGAGCGTCTCCTCGCCGACGACCCGCTCGTAGGCGGTGTCACAGGCCTCAGAGAGCCGCTCGGGGCAGACCGGAAAGTCCGGCAACTCCAGAAGTACAGCTTCGCGAAGCAGAGGGCGCAAATCGATGATTTCGCCCTCGTAGTAGCTGACGTCCATGTCCGACTCTTCGAGCGCGATCTCTTCTTCGCCCTCGTAGGATTCGGTCCATGAATCGCGAGACATCAACACGAACTCGACATCTTCGTCAAGATCGATCTGTCGCCACTCCAGGCAGCGCCCGCACCGAAAGAAGAAGGTTCCTTCCACGGTGCCGTCGATATGAACGGTGCGTCCGACCAGTTGTGCAACCAACTGAGCGCGGAACGGTTCGTCGTCGTCGATATCCAGCGCCGCATCGGCGTCTTCGACCAGCCAGCGCGCGGTGGCGCCGGGTTGCTCGTAGCTCAGTTGGACCTTGTCGCCGTGAAAGTCGAGAAGGTCCAGCTCGAATGTGTTCTGCTCGCTCATGATCTCGGTGTTGCAAACGTGCGCGAAGCCGAAGCGGACCACTGTGTACAGACGGTGGCGCGGCGCGTCAACTTCGCGGGTGATTGACTCGGTGATCATTGCCTGCAGGTCATCAACCGGGACGCTGTGAAGCGAACGGGTGTAACCAACAGGAGATAGGGAGATAAGGGGGATTAGGGGATGTTGACTTCGCCTGGCATACTGGTGACTGATTTCGGGCGAACAACGGCCCGGCCCGGCGCGACATTCCCGGGGACAAGCCGGGGGACAAGCCGGGCTCGTTCTCGATGTCGGTGTCGTTCTCGGTCTCGATGTCGTTCTCGTTCTCGATGTCGTTCTCGGTGTCGAGTTCGATGTCGGTGTCGATGTCGAGGTCGAGGTCGAGATTCGGGGGCTTCTGGTTTGCGGGGTGCCCCTCCGCCTCACATCCGTTCGGCACCTCCCCACTCGTGCCTCGTGGGGAGGGAAGCCGTGCAGACGTCGGGGGGCTTCTGGTGTGCGCCCAGCGCCAAGCGCCCAGCACCCAGCGCCCAGC
>SKMT01000482.1 GCA_007120915.1 Myxococcales bacterium
CTGCGACAGTGGCTCTGACAACGGTACGCTGCGACGGGCGCGAACGCACCTGAGAATTATCGGGCACGACTGCCTCCGGGCTGTGGGCCGTACCAGCCGCGAGCAACGCGAAGCGGCTGGCCCGACGTTTCTCGCTCACTCTTCAACTGCGGTCCCCTGGTGAAATCGCAATTTCCAACCGTCGTCTCTTTTCACCCACAGTGAGCTGCGGTTTCCGACCTCCAACTGCTCGTACTGCACCTCGCTGACATAGGTGATCAATACAACGTCGGGGGCCACCGGGTGGATCTGGAATTCTCTTAGTGGCAGGTCAATATCGATCTCCTGCATCGGCGCCGACAGTGCTTCGTCTCGTCGATAGGTGCGCCCTGAACGACCGAATTCAAAAAAATCTTCCGTTAGCAGATTGTCCATGTAGTCACGGTCGAACCGAGTCTCCGGTTTCCAGAGCGATACCTCCAGCTCGTAGAACCTGTTTTTCTCTTCATCAGTGAACTTGGCCATAAGACATTGTCCTCATTCTCGCGCGAAAAACAGTCGATATACCCTGGCTTACGTCGACCCCAGACTGAAGCCCTGATGCACCACCGGAGAACCCTCGACGTCACAGACGACATCGACCAGTTCCCAGTCCAGCCAGGTATCGTGACTCCACGGATCACTATCATCCACTTCATTACCATCAACAGCCGCGACTGCCTCCGGGCTGTCGGCACTACCAGCCGCGAGCAACGCAAAGCGGCTGGCCCGACGACGGACAACGCCCTGCAGCGCCGACGCGATGACAGCCACGGTTCCTCACTGCGTTCGTCCCGCCCCCGAGGGATGTCATCGGCTCCAACCGGTGACGACGAGTGGCGTCGAACTGCGCTCTCAAAGATCTCACCCGCCATGCGGATTCCGACATCGCCGAAGTCGCCGAATACGCACTTGATGAGCGGAGAATGTTCACAAAAAAATCCCCGGCCAACTGACGTTGACCGGGGAACTGCTGCCGCCTCTCTCGAGACGACAGCAGCAATCGGCGCTGACAGATTATCCGACTCTCGCCGGTCTATCCGTCAACGCCGACAATCTAAGATTAACCACATTTTAGCCCCCGCCAAACTCCGGGTCCGGATGGCAACTACTTACAACGCAGAGACCGCAGCGGTAGAAGCGCCAGCGGTCATTCAGCCGAAAAAGCGGGCGAGTTCTTCGGCCACCTCCTGGGCTTTTGTATAGGGGCCGAAGTGACCGGCCCCACGAATTTCATCGACGCGGCAGTCAGGCAGTTGGTCGGCCACATATTGGGCGCTGTCCACAAACCACTTCCCCGTGCTGCTTCCACACAATAGCAACACCGGCACCGAGACCCGGGACAGCACTGACGGGTCGGTAGGGCTGGGAAGATCTGATTCGTATTCCTGCTCGACCTCCTGCAACAGCACCGGAATCTCCGGGGCTGCTTCCTCCCAGAAGGCAAACGCCGCCTGCTCCAGATCCTCATCGACATAAACACCTGCGTCGCCGCAGGCCTCAACAAAGGTTCGAGCTCCTTCGATCAACCGTCCGTCGGAGACGAATTGGGCTAGCGTTTCAAAGGCCTGCTGAAAGTCGGCAGCGAGCTCTTCGCCCTTCTCCGACGCCCCTGGTTCGTATGCCGCCACGGCAGAAAATGCCGAGGGTTTTTCAGCGACGACGGTCGACCACAGGACACTGCCCCACCCCACCAGCCCGACCGGTTGGCCGATGCCCTCGGCGAAGGCCACCACATCCTCCACCAGGCGCTGTGGCGACAGATCCGTGCTGTGTTCGCTGAGACCGCGACTGCGGGTGTCCATCAAATAGCAGGTACAGTGCCTGCTCAGCGCTGGGACTACGTGGCGCCAAGAGGTCTCGCTATTGCCCGGACCGGCGGGCAGCAACACTACCGGTGGTCCCTGTCCGATCACGCGACCGGCCACCTCAGTACCATCGGCCGACTCTGCCCGGTGTACTCGCTCTTCCGTTGCTCCGACACCTTCCGTAGTCATGACACTCTCTCCTCATTGTTAATGATTCGGTTTGAATTCATCGCCCACAAACATCAAGAGCTGTCCCAATGATGGCAAAAAGCAATAACCACCACAGACCTCGTGTCCAATGATGTACTCGTCCCGTTGTACTCGCCCATCAGTCGCCCCCCTGGCAATATCATCCGCACAGCCAGGACCAGGTGTTTCGGCAACTGTGCTGCCGACGCTCGTGGGCTTCGAACAATGACCGCTGATCGCCGTTACGCCCCGCCGACGCGATGACAGCCACGGTTCCTCACTGCGTTCGTCCCGCGGCCGAGGGATGTCACAAAAAATCCCCGGCCAACTGACGTTGACCGGGGAACTGCTGCCGCCTCTTTCGAGACGACAGCAGCAATCGGCGCTGACCGATTATCCAGCCGAAACCGGTGTATCCGTCAACGCCGACAATCTAAGAGTAACCACATTTCAGCCCCCACCAAACTCCGGTCACAACTGCCTCCGGGCTGTCGGCAGTACCAGCCGCGAGCAACGCAAAGCGGCTGGCCCGACGACGGACAACGCCCTGCAGCGCCGACGCGATGACAGCCACATCGGCTCCACGCCCGCAGATCATTCACCGATCCTCTGTCGAGCAAACGGGTGTATCCAAGATTTTCATCCCCTCGTCTCCTTCATCTCCACATCCCCTGTTCTTACACATCACCGACACAAAAAACCCCGGCCAGCTCTCGCCGACCGGGGTTTTTCTGTCCTCTGTTTTCTGTCTTCTGTCTTCCGAAAATGGAGGCGGCGGGAATCGAACCCGCGTCCGCGAACCTTCGACTGAACGCTTCTACGTGCGTAGTCCATGTTTGATTCTTTACCTCCCCGGCTCACTGCCCATGGACAAGGCCATGGCCGTGGAGGGCCCTTCGAGAGGTCGCGTCTGATCGAAGGACGAAGCCTCAGACGCCATTTAGCCTGCTGTGCGTCGTCATACACGGCCCGCAGACAAAGCCGCATACAACGGGCTACCGTCAAAGGGTAGCATCATGCAATGGGTGGCTTATGCAGCCGCCATTGCAAACTGCGCATCGTCGTTGGCAGTTATAACGTTCCCTGTGGTTCATAACGGAGCCACCGAGAGCAACCTCCGGCACGCTACGTCCGCCTCATTGCTCACGTCGAAGCCAGTGCGCCCCCGTGTGAGACGGTGACGGACCCATCGGGCCCGTCGTGCGTAAAGATAGAACGGTCGACGCCAGTCGATTGTTCCGGCCGAAACCGGTTTGATCGCTGGCGCCGACTTCACAACCTTAGACACATCAACGGCTGGGTCAAGGATGACCTGATCGCTTTCGACACGCCCCTGGTTTTATGCACCTTCGAATCCCCGGGCTTCGCCCGAGGCGCAGATTGTACGGTGTCGCGCTGCTCCACCGTATCGGCAGCCGGGGCTCACGCCGCCGGACTGCCTTACGAGCCCATCCCAACCAATAACCGATAACCAATAACCAGTAACCGGTACCCGCCGATCACTTCTCCCAGTTGCGCGCCGATTTTTCGCGCGCGATCTCCCGGGCGTGCTGTCGCTTTTTGAGCTCCCGGCGCTTGTCGAACTGCTTTTTGCCCCGGCACAGCCCAAGCTGGCATTTGACGTGGCTGTCTTTGAAGTACAGCGACAGTGGGATCAGCGTGTAGCCGGCCTGGTCGACCTTGGTCTTGAGCTTGTTGAGCTGATGGCGCTTCAGAAGCAGTTTTCTGCGCCGTTCGGGCTCGTGGTTTTCGTGGGTGGCGTGGTCGTAAGGGCTGATGTGGGCGTTGACCAGATATAGCTCGTTGTCGATGAACCGGGCGTAGGCGTCTTTGAGGTGGACCTTGCCCTCGCGCAGGCTCTTGACCTCCGTGCCCAACAGCACCATCCCCGCTTCGTATTCGTCGTCCACGAAGTAGTTGTGGTACGCCTTGCGGTTGCGCGTAATGTGCTTGGTCGGCTCGCTCATCGGCGGCTTCTCGCTGCAATAGGAGGTTGTCTCGACTGCGTCGGTACACAACGGGCACAGCCTGTGCGGCATTCCCGCCCGACGGCTCAGCGGTCGATGTTGCAGGCCAGCTTCCTGAGCCCGTCTTCGAACAACACTTCGATTTTGGTGTCGTTGACCTTCTCGACGACGAAGCCGATCCCGAACTTCGGGTGGTCCACCACGTCGTTGGCCGTGATGTCGGCGGTGATGTCGAAGTCGACGGGGTGGTCGGTGCCGAACTCGTCTTCGAGCTTCTCCCAGGCACGGGTCTGGCCGTCGGGGTCGGTCAGCTCTGCCTCATCGATGATCCCCTCGATGATGGCGCTCGCTTTTTCGCGCTGGGCTGCCGACAGCCGCTTGGGGTTGGCGCGCACCGCGTCTTCACAGCTTGTTTCCGTCAGGTCTACGTCGCTGTCGGCGTTGGCGGAAGATGCCTCCTCGTCGGGCTCTTCGATATCTTCGAACCCGCTTGTTTCGAACTCTCCGGTTTTGAGCTGATTATCCAGTTCATCCACTCTGTTTCCGTTGGACATAACTCCTCTCTCCCAGTTGCACGGGCTCGTGTTAGCAGCATCCCCGGCGGAAACCTCATGGCTGATTCCGCCGCCATTCCAATCCCTTGTGGGTCCTTTCGGGTCTATGTAGGGATGGCCGCGGCTGTGAAAATGTCAAGCCAGCCGGCCGCGACCATACCTGTGCACTTCGGCGGTCAGTCATCGTTATCGATCGGCGAGGTGTCAAGGGGGATTTTGTCGCCGGCGACCAACGGCTCCTCATCGGCGTTCTGGTAGGGCTGGTCTGCTGCATCGGTGCGTTCGTACTCCGACAACGCAAACGCCATGTCCACCAGCTCTGTGAGCGGCATCGCCACGGTCATCTCGTAGCTGCCGGGGCCGAACTCTTCATCTTCCACCGTCAACTGCGGCAGTTGCACCGCCGTCGTCTCCACCTCGTCGCTGTCCACACGGGCCATCACCACCGCGTACTGCGACAGCGTCGGCACCAGCGTCTGAGCGGCGGTGTTGCGCGCCTGTTCGACGGCCTGTTCATCCTCCGGGTCGAGCCGACCGTCCGGGGGCTGTCCGATGGTCATCGAGATCACCTCGTCGTCCCCGTTCCAGGCGCCCATCTCCTCGAGCTCCGGCAACAGCTCCGTCTCGAAACGCTCTACCGCCTCCGGCTCAAATGCCTCGCGGCGAAGCTGTTTGGCCCGTTTGCGCGACTCACGGCGAGTATCGGGAAACCGGTGCAACTCATCGATGCGTTCGAGCATCTCGGCGGCCTGAACCTTGTCGCTTCGCTCCACATGACGGTCCGCCCAGTCTTCGTAGAACTCCACCAGCATCGTGTTCAGCGTGCTGTCGCGGCTGTTTCGCTCCAGCCCCGCCTGCGCGATCGCTTCGAACTGCTCCGGATCGTCGCCGGGATCGACGGACTTCGCCCAGTTCTGATAAAGCTGGCTGAACTGTTCGCTCATCAACTGGCGGGTCTGCCTCTCGTCGGCGCCCAGCTCTCCCTCACGGTCAAACCCCTGATCGTCCCACAGCTCTTCGAGTTCCCGCTCGGCGGCTTCAAACTGCTCGTCTTCGATGTACGTCGTCGCCAGCAGCCGTCGCGCCTCCAGCAGGTCCGGATCGGCCTCCAGTGCCGCCTCCAGCCGCTGTTCGGCCTCCACCAGATCACCGTCAGCCAGCGCTCGCTTCCCGTCGTTGAGCTTGTCACGAGGGGTGTTCTCACAGCCCATCGACAGTAATATCCCCGCCGCAAGTACCACGGCAATTGCTGCCGCCGTACGCTTCCAGATCTCATGGGTCATCAGTTACTCCACGGGGATGTGTCGGACGGCCACATCTTACCTGTGTCCGAACCAACCCGGCATGCAAAATGAAATGTTCCGGGCCCGCGCGGCTGTTTATAGCTAGCACCGACCCGGGTGACAAGCACCCCGCATCAGGGTGAGCACCGCCGGTTCAACACAGCAGCCACCGGCATCCATTCCGGGCCGCAGGCTCGCCGCGTGGCGGGGGTGCATCACGCGGGCGGAAACCGTTGACAGTACCCTGCGAGGTCTCTACCGTGGCCGCGACCTGATTTAGCGAGCCCCACGCTCTGTTGCCTGCAAGCTGTTGCGCAACAAACATCGGGCTTGCACCAAGGCGTACGTGGCTTCGTCATCAGCGCCGCTTTCCTCCCCATCTCGCCCGTGCCGATGCACGCCGACCTGGCCGGGCCCCACGCAGTTGGGTCCCCTACGCGCCAGGTTTGCCGCATCGGCAGGGCCATCAAGTGTGCCGACGAGTTTTTCGCAACCACGAGGATTTTACCCATGGCCATGTTCGACGTAGTCGCGAAGGGCTTTCGCGACGTTCGCCGCCGCTTCGAAGGCAAACGCGAGATCACCGAAGACAATATCGAGGATGCCCTCAAGGACATCCGCATGAGTCTGCTGGAGGCGGATGTGAACTTCCGCATCGCCAAGCAGTTTATCAAGCGGGTCAAAAAGAAGGCCCTCGGCGAGGTGGTCAAAGTCAAAGCCAAAGGCAGCTCGGAGGGCAAAGTCGAGGTCTCCCCCGGCGACCACTTCATCCGCATCTGCCACGACGAGCTCGAAGCGCTGATGGGGCCGGTGGACACCACCATCGTCTTCAACGACGACGAATCCCAGCCCACCAAAGTGATGATGGTCGGGCTTCAGGGCTCCGGTAAGACCACCACCACCGCCAAGCTCGCGAAGTTCTTGATCGACCAGCACGACAAGAAGCCGTTGCTCGTCGGCGCCGACGTGTACCGTCCGGCGGCCATCGACCAACTGAAGGTGCTGGGCGAACAGTTGGACGTGCCGGTTCACGCCGTCGAAGGCGGCGACCCCGTCGAAGTCTGCGGCGACGCCGTCGGCCTGGCGCGCGAGTACGGCTGCGACATCATTATCTACGACACCGCCGGTCGGCTCGCCGTCGACGACGTGCTGATGGAGGAGCTCGAAAACATCATCGACACCACCGACCCGGAGAACATCTTCCTGGTCGCCGACGCCATGATCGGTCAGGACGCCGTGAACACCGCCAAGGAGTTCAACAGCCGTCTTGAGCTCGACGGGTTCATCATGACCAAGCTCGACGGTGACGCCCGAGGTGGCGCCGCACTGTCGATCAAGGAAGTCAC
>SKMT01000160.1 GCA_007120915.1 Myxococcales bacterium
AGCTTGGTTGGATCGACGACGCGTATTTCGTGTTCGAGGAAGCGTTCGACTATGCGACCGGTCCGACGCGCGACAAGGCGCAGTTCCTGCTCGGATATACCGCGGCGATGCGCGACGACGTCTTCCGCGCGATCGAGCTTCTCTCGAGTCCGGGGCCCGATTGGTCGACCGAGTTCTTCGACGAGCATTCGCGCACCCCGGTCCTTCGGCAGCAGCACCACTCCCTCGGCCTCGAAGTGCTTTTTCAACTCCGGGGTGACCATCCCGCCGTCCCAGGGCCCCCAGCCCAACGACTTGACCAGACAGTTGTCGCGTCGGTGCGCTTCGGCGTGTGCGACTTTGTTGAGCACTTCGTTGGCCATCGCGTAGTCGGACTGCCCCGGGTTTCCGGAGCGCGCGGCCACCGACGAGAACATGCAGATCACCTTCAGCGGGTCATCGCCGGTCGCGTCCAACAGCGCCTTCAGCCCTTCGATTTTCGTCTTGAATACGAAGTCAAACTGGTCCGCCGTCTTGTCGGCGATCAGCGCATCGGCGAGCACGCCGGCACCGTGGATCAACCCATCGACCTCGCCCCACTCATCGCGCAGGTCGTCGAGAATCGCCTCGATGGCCTCTCGGTCGCGAACGTCTGCCGAGCCGTAGCGCGCTTCGGCGCCGGCGGCTTCGAGCTTCGAGATAGTGTCGCGAATCTCGCGACAGGACAGGATGTGTTTGACCTTCGACTGCAACTGTTTCGGCGTCGGCATCTCACCGGTCTGCTTCGCCTCTTCGAGAAGCACTCGCTTCAGCTCGGCATCCCCTTCGACACCGCGGCAGACTTCCGGTTCCTCCGCCAACTCCGTTCGGCCCAGGAGCACAAATTTCAGCGAAATCTCGTCGGCCAACTCGATGATCGAACGGGCCGTCACGCCTTTGGCACCACCGGAGACGACGACCACGTCGCCCTCTTCGAGCGGCCCCGTGGCATCACCAACCTCTACGGACTCCGTAAAGGCCACCGGCGACACACGCCGGCCGTCAGCGCCGAGCCCCACTTCCAGCTCCGGGCCGCCGGCGAACAGTTCGTCGGCAATCGCTTCCGCCTGTTCGTCGGCCGAAAGCCCTCCTGCGTCCAGATCGATCGCTTTCACCGCGCAGTCGGGCCACTCCGACGCCGCCGTCTTCGCCAGCGCTCCCACCCCGGCGAGCCATGCTCGCTGAACGGAGCCATCGGCGCTGCGAAACTGCCCGCCCGTGTTCTGCACGGTCACGAATATCCGGGGAGGATCCCCGTCGGCGACCAGATCTCGGGCGCCCAGAATGACCTTCCGGTTGATCGCCGTCGCCTCTTCGAGGCTCTCCATCGAACACAGTCCGTCGATCTGCACGACCGCTTCGGCGTCCGACGGTGCTTCGTCGACGCTTACTGCGTCCACACCACGCTGTTCGAACTGCTCGACCAGCGCATCGGCCACCTCAGTATCGGACCCGACGACGTGAACAATATCGACGTCGAACAGCCCTGGCATCGCCCAGCCACACCCCGGCGACTCCACAGGCCGCACCGGATAGCGCGCTATCCCGTCAGAACCACAGTCTTCTTCCGAATCTTCGTCCGACCCGCGATCCTGGTCCTGGCTGCTCGACGACGGCGTGCGAGACTCCCGCCCGCCCATCAATCCGTCCAGATAGGTCGCGATCTCATCGAGCGTATTAAGTTCGGC
The DNA here is from genome assembly GCA_007120915.1 of Myxococcales bacterium. Lineage (GTDB taxonomy): Bacteria > Myxococcota_A > Bradymonadia > Bradymonadales > Bradymonadaceae > SLJM01. The sequence goes on from SKMT01000160.1 coordinate 1,707, forward strand.
GAGTTCGTTCGCCTCGACCTCCGGAAGCTGGGGGAACCGCTCCTCCATCTCCGACATAATCTCGACCTGTTTGATCGAATCGACGCCAAGGTCCGCCTCCAGCTCCATACCCGGCTCCAGCATCTCTGCGGGATAGCCCGTCTTCTCGGCGACCACCTCCAACAGCACACCGCCGACATCGGGGGCATCCGCGGCGGGAACATCTGCTCCGTCCGCCGGCTGCTGTGCATCGTCGGCGGCCGAACCGCCTCCATCCTGGGAGCCGCCCAACAGCCCGCCCAGATAATCGGCGATCGAGGTCAGCGTGCGCAGATCGGCCAACTCGTTGGCCTCCACTTCCGGAAGCTGCGGGATTTGCTCCTCCATCTCCGACATGATCTCGACCTGTTTGATCGAGTCGACGCCCAGATCTGCCTCCAGCTCCATGCCGGGCTCCAACATCTCCGAGGGATAGCCCGTCTTGTCGGCCACCGTGGACAGAAGCAAATCCAGTACATTGACGTCGTCTGTCGACTCCTTCGGCTCAAGCGTCTCTTGCTGCGGGGGCGTCGAAGGCTCGGACTGCTTCGCCGGGCGCGCCGGCTCGCTGGGGATCCCGCCGTTTGTCGGCTGCTGCTGTCGCGCCGAGGCCGGTGGGGGGCCGGGCTGGTATCCGGAGCTGTCGATCTGCTGACCGGCGCCAGCACCAGCCTGCGCTCGCGCTGGCTCGGGCTGGCGCTGAGACGCCTGCTGACCGGCGACCACCGGATCGACGGCACCGGGCCCTTCAGCGGGTCGAGTCGCCTCCGGCTGTACTGCCGGCGGTTCTTCGGTACGGCGACCGCCATCGGTCTGCTGTGGCCCCCGTTGCGGCTGACGCTTCGGTGGCTGAAGCGCCGGCGGCTGTGGCGGTGTCGCCTCCGACGGTTCACCGGTCACGATCTGGCCGATGGCCCGAAACGACGAGTCCATGGTCTGCAAGAACGCCCGGTGCGCCTCGGCGGTGGTCTCCTGGAAGGTGCGATGCGCTTCGGCGGTCTGGCGCTGCTGCTCGCGAAACGCCTCCACCCAGCTTGCACCGGCGTCGTCGGCGGTCTGCTGCCAGGCGGGCTGGCTCTTCTGCGGCTGGCCGGTCTGCTGGCTGGGCGCCGGGGGGCTTTGCGTCGTCTCGTCGTTGCTACTCATGGTGGTCGAACCCTGCGAATCAGTGGTGGATACGGATGGGCGTTCTGGTTTCGGTTCTGGTTGTCTCTCAACGGAGGCATCGTCGCCGAACCCACCCGGCGGCAATGGCCGCTCATCAGGCTCGGGCCGCGGGTCGTCTCCGGGGTAAGGCTTGCCGTAGTTGGTGCCGTTGATCGCGACGGTGAACCCGGCGTCTTCTTTCTGGCGCGGATCGTCGATCTCTTCGTAGCCATCCCACAGCGCCGAAAAGTCGACGTCCACACCGTACACCGCAAGTTGGCCGACGGCGTCGAACAGTGTCTGAACCCCGTGCTTGCCGCGCCGGTCGATGTTCACCCGATGATGGCTGCAATCGCCCAGGCACTTGCCCACAAGTTTCGTGAGCGTGCCGCGGGGGCCGACCTCCACGAAGGTGCGAGCACCGGCGTCGTACATCGCCCGAATCTGCTCGACGAACCGCACCGGGTTGGCCAACTGCTCGCCCAACAGGGTGCGCATCTCATCGGCGTCGTTCGGGTAGGCGTCGGCCGTGGTATTGGCGTACACCGGAAATTCGGCGTCGCCGAACTCCAGAGCTGCCAGAAAATCTTTGAACGGCTCCGCCGAGTCACTGACCAGCGAGGAATGAAACGCCGTGGCCACGTCGAGGCGGGTGAACTTCAGCGATTCTTCTTCGAGCTTCTCTTCGACCTCTTCAATCGCCGACGTCGCCCCGGAGAGCACGCACTGCTGCGGGCTGTTGTGGTTCGCGATGACCACGTCGATGCCCCACTGGTCGAGCAACTCTTCGAGCTGTTCGGCCTGCGCCTGCACCGCCACCATCGAACCCGGTGTCGACGAAGCAGCAGCCATCAACTCACCGCGCTTGCGCGAGATCTTCAGCATCGCCTCTTCGTCGAACACCCCGGCCGCACAGAGGGCAGTGACCTCGCCGTAGCTGTGTCCACCGGCGCAGGCGGGGTTCACACCAAGCTTCTCGAACAGCCTCAGCGCGCTGAGGCTGGTCGCTCCCAGCGCCGGCTGCGCCCACTCGGTGGCCGTGAGCCGGTCGCGCTGTTCGGCCCGCGATTCCTCGTCGAACACCGGCTGTGGGTAGACCACCTCGTCGAGCCGCCAGTCGTCGTCGAGCGGAAGGTCTGCCGCCGCATCCCACACCTGGCGGGCTTCGTCGAAGTGCATCGCCCACCCGGCGCCCATGTTCAGATACTGGCTTCCCTGCCCGGGGAACAAAAAGGCGACGTCCCCCGGCTCTTCGTCGAATCCGTAGTGGATGCCGTTGGGCGACTCGAAGCTTTTCTTCGGAGATGCGCCGACGCTCTTCGCGGCCTGTTTCAGCTTCGAGACCAGGTCCGCGTCATCGGAACCGACCACGGCCAGCCGCACCGGCTGGTCGACGTCGAACTGCTGCTGCGTCGTTTTGGCAAAAAATGCCAGCAGACTCTCGTGCTCTTCGTCGAACGCCTCGATCTCATCGACCAGTTCACCGCACCGATCCACCAACTGCTGCGGCTCGTCGGCCGACAACACCACCAGCTCCGCGTCCAGGGTGCGACGCCTCGGCGCCTCCCGGCCCTCACCCTGGTATTCTTCGAGGGTGATGTGGAAGTTGGTGCCACCGAACCCGAAGGCGCTCACCGCGTTTCTGCGCGGGTGATCGGAGGGACGGATCCAGGGCCGCGGCTCGGTGTTGACGTAAAAGGGACTCTCGTCGAGTTCGAGATCGGGGTTCGGCTCCTCGACTTTGATCGTCGGGGGCAACACCCGGTGGTTCAGCGACATCACCGTCTTGAACAGCCCCGCCGCCCCGGCGGCTGCCTTCGCATGGCCGATCTGCGATTTCACTGACCCCAGCGCACACCAGGGCCGGTCGTCTTGCTGGCCGAACACCGTCTTCAGCCCCCGCATCTCCGCGGCGTCTCCGGCAGGCGTGGCCGTGCCGTGAGCCTCGACCATCTCCACCGTCTTCGGGTCGTATCCGGCGTCGTCGTAGGCGCGCTCAAGCGCCTTCGACTGGCCCTCGGGCCGTGGCGCGTAGATGCTTTTGGCGCGCCCGTCGGACGACGAGCCAATCCCGCGGACCACCGCGTAGATCTGGTCGCCCGCCTCTTCGGCATCTTCCAGCCTCTTGAGCGCGAACATCCCCAGCCCTTCGGCCATCATCGTGCCGTCGGCCAACGACGAGAACGGGCGGCAATCACCACTCTGCGACAGCGCACCCGTCTGCGAGAAGCACATGTACATCAAGATGTCATTCAGCGCGTCGACCCCGCCGGTGATCATCATGTCCGCCTGGCCCAGGCTCAACTGGTTCGCCCCCATCTCCAGCGCCGCCAGCGAGCTGGCGCAGGCCGCGTCGACCACGCAATTTGTGCCGCCCAGATCAAACCGGTTGGCGATCCGCCCCGACACCACGTTGCCCAACAGCCCCGGGAAGGTGTTCTCCTGCCAGGGCACGTACATCTCGGTGATCTTCTCTGAGATCTGGTCCACTTCCTCGGGGGTCAATCCACTGCGGCGAAGCCCCTCTTCCCACACCGGCTGCTGAAGCCGCCCCGCCATGTGCAGACACAACTCCGTGGTCGACGCCACACCCAGCACAACGCCAATCCGGGAGGTGTCCACCTGTTCGAAGGGCGCATCGTAGGTGTCTTCGAGCAACTGACGGGCCACAATCATCGCCAGAAGCTGACCGGTGTCCGTCGCCGCCAGAATGTTGGGGGGCACCCCGTAGTCCATCGGCGCGAACTCTACGTCCGACAAGAACGCCCCTCGTCGCGCATAGGTTTTGTCCTTACCGCCCTCCGGATGGTGGTAGTCCTCCAGCAGCCAGTGGGTCGGCGGAACTTCGTCGATCAGATCTTTGCCGGCCAGGATGTCCCTCCAGAATCCCTGATTGTCCAGCGATCCCGGAAACAGAGCGCTGACGCCGACGATGGCGATCGGTTGTTCGAGGGGCATGTCGTCTATCCTTCAGCAGGTAACATTTTCAGTCTGTCCAGGCGCTGGGCGCTCGGGTCTTGGCGCTTGGCGCTCGGGTCTTGGCGCTCGATACTGGTTTTCTGTCACGCACACACAAAAACAAACAAGAGCCCGAAACCTGGCAACCAGCGCCCAGCACCCAGCACCCAGCACCCAGCGCCCAGCGCCTAGCACCCAGCACCCAGCGCCTGACCCAGAACGGGCACAAAACCTTGCAAGTCCATCACTTTTGGCGAAGCACCTCATTGCCGAATACCACCTGAGTCGTGGTCACTGTAGTGGCCGGGGCTCAAACTTAAAGGCTGCTGCCGGAAGGTGGATCCCGTAGGTTCGCAACTGATGGGCGCGGGTGATGCGAGCGGCGCCTTCCAGCAGGTTCAGCCCCATCTGCACCACCCCTCTCTGCGACGGATCTTCGAGAAATGATCCCTCCACCCAGCGGTTGAACGCTCCCTGGGCGGGACCACACCACAACTGGTAGTCGAGCTGTCTCGTCTCGTCACCGACGATGGGCCAGCGGCTCGATTTGCCCAGATACCACCGGAACACCAGCGCCATCTTGTGGCGCGGATTCTGTTCGGCCTTCGTCACTTCCTGTGGATCTTCGCTGCTCCAAAACTGCCGCGTCTGTTCCCAGATGTCGTCAAGCGAGACACGAAACACCTGCTTTTCGAGCTGCTGGCGCTTGTCGGCAGGGATGTCGTCGAGCGCGTCGTAATCGGCGTACAACCGGCCCAGCAGATTGGCCCGCGACGCGAACATGGTGCCCCGTGACAGCACCTGAACCTTCGCGCCGATCTCGAACATGTCCGCCGAGGGAGCTGTTGCGACGTCGGTCTGATCGGCGTCGGCGAGCATTCGCTTTGCGCCGTCGACGACGTCCGCTTCTACGCTGCACTGGTTGATCGACCCCGTTAACACGTAGCTCGCGCCCAGCCCGAACGCTGCGGCCACCGCCGCGGGCGTGCCAATCCCCCCGGCTGCGCCGATGCGGATGGTCCGGTCGTAACCGTGGCGGGTGCTGATCTCGTCGGCCAGATCGACGAGAGCCGGAAGAAGTGCCGTCAGCGGCCGGCCGTCCGTGTGACCTCCCGAATCCGCCTCTGCGGTCACGTCTTCGGCCACTGGCACCTGCTGCGCCAGCCTCGCTTCGGTCTCCGTGAGCTGCCCGCGGGCGACCAGCTTATCGAGCATCGACTTCGGCGCCGGCTCCATAAACCGCCGCGCCACCTCGGCGCGCGACACCTTCGCGACCACCTTGTTCGCCCGAACCATCCGGCCCT
>SKMT01000055.1 GCA_007120915.1 Myxococcales bacterium
CGGCGTAGTCGAGGCTGGCGATGGTGACGCCGATCACATGGTCGGGGGTGATGATTGCCCAGTACTCCCAGCGCTTGTTTCGACCCCACCCACGCGGCCCACGGGGCAGATTTGGCACATGGACCAGGGAACTGGAGTAGCCCACGGCGTTATCGTTGAGCCGCCCCCCGGCGGTGCAAAGCTCGACGGGAGCTGTGAGTTCTTCTTCGTAGCGGTGGTCGTTCATCGACTGGGTTCCCGGCGGTCAGGGCGTGGGCCATGGTTGTTCAGATACCGCCGATGACGATGGGGGAGGGGGCCGGGAAAGACAAACTACTTCTGGCCCCGGGCTCCCGAAGGTCGCCCGGGGTGACCGGGGAGCATTAGTCGTGGGATTGGGCCAGATGACAGGGGAGGGTCAGGCCGTCGCTCAGTGACTATCAGTCATTTTGAGGTGGGCGATCGCCATTCCCCGGCTCTGGGTGCATTGAGGCCGGAGAATACCCAGTGTGATCCAAACGGGTCGGCGGGAAGGTTTCGGGATATCGTGGGAGTGGTACGGTTGGTTCGATTCGAATGATTTTGGACCGGATAGCGGAGGAGCAGATGACTGAGAATGATGAGGGATATACACCGCCGGAAGTGTGGACCTGGGACAGGGACAGCGGCGGGAAGTTCGCCAGTATCAATCGACCGGTCGCCGGGCCAACCCATGAGGCGGAGCTGCCGGTGGGGGAGCATCCGCTGCAGTTGTATTCGCTGGGCACGCCCAACGGCCAGAAGGTGACCATTCTGCTGGAAGAGCTGCTCGCAGAGGGGATCGAAGACGCCGAATACAACGCCCATCTGATTGACATTTTGGAGGGAGACCAGTTTTCGACGGGGTTCGTGGAGGTGAATCCAAACTCGAAGATCCCGGCGATGATGGACCACTCGACGTCGCCGCCGACGCGGGTGTTCGAGTCGGGGGCGATTCTGCTGTATCTGGCAGAGCGGTTCGACGAGTTTTTGCCGGCCGACCCCTCCCGGCGGCCCGAATGTCTGAGCTGGCTGTTCTGGCAGATGGGGTCGGCGCCCTATGTGGGCGGTGGGTTCGGGCACTTCTATGCCTACGCGCCGTCGAAGATGGAGTACCCGATCAACCGGTTTACCATGGAGACCAAGCGTCAGCTCGACGTGTTGGACCGGCGGCTTGCCGACCACGACTACGTCAGCGGTGAGGACTACACCATCGCCGACATGGCGATCTGGCCCTGGTATGGCCAGCTTGTGCGCGGGGAGTTGTACGACGACGCCGCCCGGTTTCTCGACGCCTCCTCCTATGAGCATCTGCTGGAGTGGGCGGAGCGGATCTGGGAGCGGCCGGCGGTTAAGCGGGGGAGTATGGTCAACCGCACCTGGGGCTCCGAGGAACGTCAGTTGCGGGAGCGACACGATGCCAGTGATTTTGAGGATGCTCCGGCCGATCAGTGACAGTCGGTGACTTTCCGGTGGTTATTGCAAGATGCCCCCACGCTGCATAAGCTCGCGCCAGACAGGGTTTCTGCGAAATATCGAGGAGTGTAGTCATGAGATCGGTGCTGGGGTTTGTTGTCATTGCGGGACTGCTGATTCTTGGCGCCGGTTGTGCAGATCCGGAGGAGGAGTCGGCAAGTTGCATCCCGGGTGAGACGCAGCAGTGCTATTGCACCGATGGTTCTGCGGGGGCTCAGGAATGTGAAGAAGACAGGACGTTCGGAACCTGTGTGTGCGACAGTAACGGAAGCAGCGGCGATGCCGGCGGGGATGTGGGCGGAGACGCCGGGGAATGCACTCCCGACTGCTCCGGGCTAGAATGTGGAGAGGACCCGGTGTGCGGGGAGTCATGCGGAGAATGTGAGGGAAGCGAGGTCTGTGACAGCGGGCAATGCGTGTGTACTCCCGACTGCTCCGGGCTGGAGTGTGGAGAGGATCCGGTGTGCGGGGAGTCCTGTGGAGAATGTGACGGGATAAATGTCTGTGACAGTGGGCAATGTGTGGAAGCGGATTCGCATGCGACCTGGAAACTGGATGGAGAGGTAGTTCATAGTGCTACCAGCGCGACGGTTACCGAGCCGTCGTACAACGTCAGTCAGGATACGGCCTCGACCTCCGTAGGTTCGTATGTCTATGAGGACAATCAACTTTCCATCACGAGAGTGTTGGTGTTGATTTATGACGTTTCGGAGCGGGACGAGATTTCGATCGACTGTGATTCACCGGGTTCCACATCCGATTTGTCGACCACCATGCCAGTCGGTGCCAGCGGTGATATGCCGATCGAGTGGCACGGCGAACAGTTCTCGCGAAACAACTGCACCAACTCTGTTGATGAGGGAGAGGATGAGGCGGTGAAATGGGACTTTGAGTTTACAGAAATTACCTCCGAGACGCTCGTGGGAGACTTCTCAATTGAGATCCTCGGCGCCGGTCCCCGTGAAGGTTCAACGCTGGAAGTGTTCGGACAGTTCGACGACGAACTCGAAGAGGAATAACAGGTGGCCGAATCAGTGACAGTCGGTCATCTCTCGGGAGCATGTTGTGGTGGGGCACTTTCGGAGTGGTGAGACATCGTTTGGTGGCCGGTGGGCGGTGATTATCTTTTGTTGTTGATGGTTGGCGTCGGTCGACAGGCCGGTTGAGTTAACGTGGTTTGTCGTCTCACCAGGGGCGACAACAGTACCCCGGTCAGACACCTGGCCGGGGTCTTTGCTGTAGAGACGAACCTACGGGGGGGCTATGAATGCTGAGGAGTATCTTCAGGAGCGGATCGACGACCGGATTGAGTGGTACGATCAGATGAGTCAGATCAATCTGACGTGGTACCGTCGATTGCGGGTAGTGGAGGTGATGGGAGCAGCGTTTATCCCGCTGCTTGCGGGGTACGTCTTTCTTTTCGGGGCTGCGGCGGTGGTGTTGGGGGTGTTGGGAATCATCGTCGCCGTGACCGCCGGGGTGCTGGGGTTGTACCAGTTTCCGCAGAAGTACCTGCAGTGCCGCTCGATCAGCGAGTCTCTGCGAAGAGAAAAGTATCGTTATCTGACCCGGTCGTCGCCCTATGACAGCGGCAACGAAATGCGTCAACTGCGGCTGTTGGTGCAACGCGCTGAAGACATCATCATCGACGACCAGGACGGGTGGAAGGCGAATCGTTTCGCGCCGAGCATCCAACCGGGGCGAAAAAGGCGTGAGACCACCGACCCGATCCACGCCGCGGCGGAGTAGGGATTCGATGTGCGGCTGTGTGAGGTTCCGGGGTGGGGGGCGGGTCGGGGTCTAGCGCTGTTTGAAAGAGGTGAGTGTTTCGAGCCATTCGAGGATTTCGTGGCGTTCCACCGGTTTGAGTAACAGCGGTAGTTCGACTGTGCGCAGGAAGTCACGGCCCCAGGGCGTGGTGGCTCCACCGGTGACGATGACCATGCACTCGATCAGCTCCGGGTGGTGGCGCTGCAGATGGTCGTATACGTCAACACCACTGACCTGCGGCATGATCAGGTCGCAGAAGATCAGGTCAAAGGTCACCCCATTATCGACAGTGTCGAGAAAGTCGCGGGGGCTGGTAAACAACTCCGTGTCGGCTCGATGGCCGATAAGTCTTTCGATTGCTTCTGCGACAAGCTCGTTGTCGTCGATGATGGCCACCCGGGGGCCCTGTTCACCGGAGGGTGTGTCTGTTTCAACGGGAGAAACGTCGGTGCCGGGTTGTCGTTGAGGACCAGATCCGAGGCTGGACTGGCTGCACTGATCGGCATCCTCGTCGGAGGACCAGGAGTCACAGCCAGCCGTCGATGGGGTACAAACGATTTTTCCGGTGTTCGGGATCATGAGCGATGCTCCGGTAGTATCGTCAGGTGATTCGGTGTCGGTTCCGGTGTAGAGGAGCGCGACGACAGTGCCCGACGTGATTGATGTGATGGGTGAATGCAACCCCTGTGCCAGCGTCAAAACACTGACTTCTGGGTGTGAAAGCGGAACATTTTTCCGCGGCTGGTCGATCGAGTTCGGAAATGGGAGCAAAGGCGGAAAAATTTTCCGGTTTGGTCCTGGAGCGCTGTGCGGGAGCTGGGCCGCCGGGCCAGAAAGTGGCCGTGATTATGTCCCTGGCGGTTGCAGGTCAGATGGCAATTTGGAGGTGGGGATGGTAAAGGAGGGCAAATGCACCTCTTGATGATGCCGGGGCGATGAGATGAGAGATTCTCGCGGTGAATACGAAAGGAGATTGTTGGGGACGATTCCGTTGCTCGTGTTCGGAGTTGCCCTGTTGGCGGCGAGCGCCGCTGCGGGTTGTGCGAGCCTGGGCAGTGAGGGGTCGCAGGTGGATCAACTGCAGCAGGTTGAGTGGGAAGAGGGGCTGTATGCCGTGACCTACGAGCGTGAGCTTCGCCGTGAGGGCGATGACGAAGCACTGAGTCGGGAGTGCGAATTTTATTTCGAGATCACGGAGTCTTCCGACGGTGAAGTGCAGGTGCGCCAAAAGGGGCTGCTTCCGGATACGGAGCCGCCGATTGAAGACCATCTGCAGTTCATCACGCTCTACAATCGCTTCGAATGCGTGGTGCCCGATTTCAGGGTCGGTCAGCCGATAACATCCTCCGAGGCGTCGGCCGAAGAGTTGTCCGAACAACTGGAAGCTCGGATCGCTACATACTACGACGAGAGTCGGTATCCCTTCGGAACCGGGGTGGGGCATGCCTCGATGCGGCGTTTTCACGTGGCGTACCTTCAGGAGTCGGCCCGGTGGTGGACGGACTTTTTGAGCGCAGCATTGCTCGCACACGCCGACGGGGCCGTTCAGATCCAGTCGGGCAACTGCCCCGGTGACGCGGATGCGACGTGCCGGATCGTCTCCCTGACCTCGCACAATGCCCATATCCGAGGAGAATGGCTGTGGCTGGCCGGTAGTGACAGTGCTGTAAGGGAAATGCCGGTGACGTCTCAGCTTCGCCTCGGGTTTCGCAATGATCAGCGCATGCCGATGATCGCCGACCGCCACATGGAGGCCGACGGTGCAGAGATCACCGAGCAGATATCCATCGAGCGCATCGATCGCCACGAGGCACAGCGTGTGGAGGCTGCTGCGCAGTCTCTTCCGGAGGCGGATAAACATTGGGTGTCCGACAATTACTTCGGGTTCATCGATAAGAGGGCCATCGACAGGATGATTTGTGACAGAAGTGAGGAGTTACAAGCCTGTTTCACGGATCGGCTGTGTGATAAGCGGGATTCGAGTATCACGATAAAGTTAGCCTGGAGAATCGAATCAGATGGTTTGGTTTCGAACGTCGAGATTGCCGAATCAAATGCGGATGATCCTGCATTGGAGAGCTGCGTGAAAGATCGGGTTGAGGAGTTTGTTTTTCCTCGGCCTCACATGGGCAGGATCGACCTGACGTACCCGCTGAAGTTCAAGGCGCAGACGGACGAAGACCGCGAAGCTGCCGAAGCGGAGTGAGTCTGAGCCGGCAGCGGTTCTGAGATCGCTCCGTAGGAGCTAGGCCGGTGGGCCGCCAGGGTTCCGGATATCGCGCAGCGGGCGCCGGGCCGGCAGCGGTCCTGTGATCGCTGTGTAGGAGCTAGGCCGCCGAATCGGTGGCGGTCCTGTGATCGCTGTGTGGGCACTCAGAGTTGTTGATATTTCTGCGCCCAGCGGCGCCGCCAGAAGGCGATGCCTGTCCAGGTGGCGCGCACATACCAGTCGAGGGTGGTGCCGATCCAGAAGCCGACCAGGCCCATCTGGAGGTGCCAGGCGAAAAACCAGCAAGCGGCAAGGCGCATGACCACAGGGCCGAGCAATGCCGAGATCATGGGGGTGAAGGTGTCGCCGGCGCCGCGTAGAGCGCCGGACCAGGTGTCGGCCAGGATCATCGCCGGCTGGGCGACGGCGGCGATGCGAAGACACTGAGCGCCCGTTTCGATGACCTCAGCGTCGGTGGTGAAGATGCCGATGAGCTGGTGGGGAAACAAAAAGAGGATGGTACCGAAGCCCAGCCCCACGCAGAGTCCCAGCCCGGCGGCGGTCTGGCCGCATCGGTAGGCTTCATCGCCGTCGCTTTTTCCCATCTGCTGGGCCACCAGAGTGGCGGCGGCGATCGAGAAGCCGCCGGCGGCGGTAAATCCAATCGCTTCAATGCCGAGCAGTGACTCGTGTGCTGCCAGCGCCACATTGCCGAGGTGGCCGACGATGGCGATGGAGGCAACGAAGGCGAGATGGTACAGCAGCTTCTCGCCCAGTGTGGCCCGGGAGACCCGAAGAATGGTCGCCAGCACGTCGCGGCGGTCGCTTCGGTCGTGGTCAGCGCCGAGCTTTAGTGGGCCGCGCCCGTAGGAGAGTACGAGAAGCCCCCCGCCGGCCTGCACGGCGCTGGACAATACGGTGCCCACCGCCGCGCCCTGCAGCCCCAGTTCGGGAGCGCCGAGGTGCCCGAAGACGAGCACCCAGGACAGCCCCAGGTTCGCCACCCCGGCGGCGATGGCGATGAGCATCGGGGTTCGGGTGTCACCGGCGGCCTGCAGTGAAGAGGTGGCGGTGGCGGCGACGAAGAACAGCGGCGCCGAGGTTAATACGACGGCCAGATATCCGGCGGCGTCGCCTCGCACGGAGGCGGCGACGGCGTCGCCGGTCAACAAGGCGACGATAGGCTCGCGGCCCACCCAGACGAGGAGGCTGACGAGCACGCCGATGATCAGCGAGAAGCCCAGCGCCGATCGCAGCGCGGCGGCGGCCCGGCGGGAGTCGTTGGCGCCGACGGCACGGCCGATGACGGCGACGACGCCGGCCATGAAGGCGCCGAAGATGCTGGTGACCGACCAGGCCACCGGGTTGGCGATGGCCAGGGCACTGAGGGCCTCGGCGCCGTAGCGGCCGATGATCAGCCGGTCGGTGGTAAACACCAGAGTGGTGACCATCCCCTGGAGTACGGCAGGCCAGGTGAGAGCGAGGACGTTGCGTAGCCGGCGTTTTGAGGTGATTGTTGGCATGTGGTCCGTGGCCCCATGGTTGTTTGCGCCGATGGCGTCGTCAGGGTCGGGTATCGATACGCGGAGCCCGAAGATTCAGCAATGGGTTTTCATTGTTCCGGCGAGTTTCGCTTCGACCGGCAGGTGAGTTCGTCCTATAC
>SKMT01000167.1 GCA_007120915.1 Myxococcales bacterium
CTGTTTGATCAGGTTCCCATGCCCGAGCCCAGCGACGACGGGCTGTACCTGTTTTCCGGCGACGGCATCGCCGATGAGACAAAGATGGCCGGTCCCATCCTCGCCGGCCCCCACGTGGAGACATCAACGGATGTGCGTCTGGGGCCGAACGTGGTGGTCGACGGCGTGGAATTGCAAGACGGCGCATCCGTTCGAGACGCCGTGCTCTACGGAATGGGCCCCGTCGAGGGCAAGTGGCACCGCTGCCTGGCCGTCGCCGGCAAAGTGGCAAACCTGCCGCAACTCGACGACGCCACCGCAACTCCGTCGTCCGGAGTCGAATCCTCTCAGTCCGAATCGGACCGACACGAAGAGTGATCGGGGCTCGATTTGATTGCGCCGACCGGACGGTCTACCCTCAGTAACGTCCTGTTACTGCTACCATGCTCTGGTTGAGGTCGGTGTGATGAAACCGTTTCTTGCAGGTTCCACTGTCGTGTCGCGCCTTCTCGCGATCAGTTGCTGTGCGTTGCTGACGGCCACAGCCGTCACCATCGGCTGCGGAGAGTCTGAAAGGGGCGACAACAATGTCGAACAAAACGACGGCAACGACCAGAACAACGACGACAACGACGGCAACAACCAGAACAACGACGACAACAACCAGAATAACGACGGCAACAACCAGAACAACGACGACAACAACTCCAACAACGGGGCCAACAACGGCGAGTTGCCCGACGAAGACTGCGACCTCGCCTACACCGTCACTCCCGACCCGACAGCCAGTGATCCCGATGAAGACGACGCCTGCCGACCGGACGACGGCTGGAATAGTGCTGCCGTGTTCGTCGCCACCCACGGCGATGATGACAACGGCGGGGCGATGACCGAGCCGGTTGCTACCGTGAGCCGTGGCCTTGAACGTGCCGAAGAAGAGGGCCACCAGTTCGTGCTCGTCGAATCGGGGACTTACGAAGAGAGCGTAGAGCTTCGCGACGGGATACAACTGCTGGCGCACTACGCCACCGGATTCGAGCTTCAACAGTCGGCCAGAGCTACCATCGAAGGGGGCAACCCGACGCTGATCGGCGAGGATATTGAATCGACCACCCGGGTGGCGAACCTGCGTGTGGAGCCGACGGCGGAGGCCGAAAACGAACCGGGTGAGTCGGTGATCACCGCCTATTTCGCCAACGCCGACGGAGCATATCTGCAGAACATCCAGATCTACGGAGGTCGCGCCGGTGACGGTGTCGACGGGGATGGAGGTGCCGACGGTGACAGCGGCTCGAATGGCCAGGACGGCGACGATGCACCGAGCCGGTGGGATTTTACGGCGTGCAACTGGAGTGACACCGTCTCCGGGGGAAGTGCCGGCACCAATTCGTGTTCCGGCGCCAACGCCGGAGCCGGAGGCGACGGCGATCGCTACAGTGACCTGGGAGACGACGGCGATGACAGCGAAGGCGGCGCACAGGGAGGAAGTCGCGGCGGGGAAGGTCAGGCCGGCGGGCACGGCGAAGACGGAGCCGACGGAGATGCCGGCTCACCGGGGCAGGGCGGTGGTGCCGAAGGCGAATTCGACGGGCTGCAGTGGCTCGGTGAAGACGGCACCGACGGAGCAGATGGCGAGGTGGGCATCGGTGGTGGAGGCGGCGGTGCTGCCGGAGGCGCATCTATGAGCACCTGCAATCACTGGGGAGCTGCCGGGGCAGGCGGTGGCGCCGGCGGTTGCGCCGGCACTGCCGGCACGGCCGGCACGTATGGCGGCGCATCGGTGGCGCTGTTTCTCGACGGCACGGAACCGACGATGGACCAACTGCTCATCGAAGGCGGCACCGGCGGTGACGGCGGTCACGGGGGACAGGCCGGGGTTGGTGGTTCCGGCGGCTTCGGCGGTGATGGCGGAGAGGAACGAGACTCCGACTACACCGGTCCCGGCGGGGACGGGGGCGACGGAGGAGATGGTGGCGACGGCGGCCACGGTGGCGGCGGTGCTGGCGGCCCGTCATTTGCCGTCTTTTCCACCGATGAGTTGGCCACCGACTTTGACGGATCTGTGGTCGAAGAGGGCAACCCGGGCCGCGGCGGAGGCCCGGACGGCGAGCCTACGGAAGCCGAAGACGGGCTGGTCTCCGACATCCAGATCGGCCTCGAAGACTAATTTCCGACCACCCACCACCCAGCTACCGAACACCCAGCTACCGAACACCGAACACCCACCACCAAACACCCGCCTCTCTCACTCAAACTTCTTCTTCAAATCCGCCAGGTCATCGTCCAGCGGAGGCTCGTCACCGCCTTGTTTCTGTCGGTCCTTCTCGCTCGGTCGTCGGTCGGCGTCGCCGGGGCGGCCACGTGTCTCCAACTTCCGGAACACCTGCTCCAGTTCGGCGCGCCGTGAGTCTGTGCCGATGTCGTCCAGTTCGCGGATTGCCTCAATCTCGGCTTCCATGCCGTCGATCTTGCTGGCCATCCGACGCATCTCTCGAAATTTGTCGGACGTATCAAAGGCGTCGGATACCTCCGGGTCCGGGGGCGTGGAACGAGAGGGTGTGCCGGGGCTTTTGCCGGTTCGCTGCTGCATCTTCTCATCCCACTTTGCACCGCGCTTCTCGCCACGCTCGGGGGATGAAGACTTGATGCGGCGAGGGGACTCGGAGCTGGCCTGCATCCGGCGTCGGGTGCCCTCGAGCTTGTGCTCCAGCGCCTCAAGCGCTCGCTCGATGTCCTGGATGTGGGCCCGGTGGTCGTCGAGCTGATCGCGCAGTTTTCCGGCTTCTCGCATCGCCTCGTTTTTAACGATCAGAGCTTCCCGGGCCAGCTCTTCGTCGTCATTGCGAAGCGCCAGCATGGCTCGCTCCTCCCATTGATCGGCGCGGTCGCGGGCAGCGCGGATCTGGTCGATCAGATCCTTTTCGGCCCGTCGAAGCTCCGCTTTTCGACGCCGTGCCTCTCGCAGGCTGCTCTCCATCTCCGACAGCGCGCTTCGCGTGGAGTTCTTGCCCAGCGCGTCATTGAGGTTGGAGCGGATCAGTAGGTCGAGTCGGTCCAGAATGCTCATGATTCCTCCCGCAGGTCGCGTGCCGTCGCAGATGTGGGTTAGTCGTCGAAAAGAGTCAGTGTCTGATCATCGGTGGTCTCAGTGTCGACGTCGGACTGTTTGTCGTCGCCGGCTTCATCCCGGGGGCCAGGGGAGCTGGCCCGGGCGTCTGGTTGTTGCTCTGTCGGTGCAACCCCGCCGGGCTCGATGCCCGGACCGTCGGCGCCACCGCCGGTGGATTCGCTCTGTTGCCACCCCTGTGCGGCGTCACCACTGACGTACATAGAACTTCCGAACATGCGTTGATAATCCGACCATCCCTCCCCATCGTCATCGCCCTCCACCAGGGGCTTGCATGCCTGCCAGCAGGCGTTCATGCGGCTGTCGATCATGTCCAGGTGGTGCAGCAGGATCGCCTCCGGGCTCTTCGGCGTCACCGGTGCACCGTAGTCCTTCTTGCCGTGGTGGCTCAGCACCAGATGCTGCAGTTGCATGGTCAACTGTTCGTCCAGCTCCGGCTCGAGGGTGCGAGCGACGCGGCCCACCAGCTCGGCACCACCGACGACGTGACCGACCAGCCGGCCCCGGGTGGAGTAGTCAAAGCTGCGCCGATACTCCAGCTCGTCGATCTTGCCCATGTCGTGGATGACACACCCGGCAACCAGCAGGTCCGGGTCGACAAGCCCCGGGTAATACGCGCTGTAGTGACGGCCCATCGTCACCGCCAGCCGAGCCATCGATAAGGTGTGTTCGAGCAGCCCCGCCAGATAGGCGTGATGGTTCGACACCGCCGCCGGAGCCTTTGAAAACCGCTCGCTCCATGCGTCGTCATCGAGCAGGGCGAACAGAAACCGGCGGATCTCTTCGCTGTTGACGTGACGCTGTACCAGCGATCGAAGAGAGTCGAATAGCTGCCCACGACTCCAGCGCGAGTGGGGCAGGTAGTCGCTAAGTTCTACCCGGGAGTCGTCGATGCGTTCGACATCGTTGACCGTAATCTGAAGTTCGCCCCGATAGGAGCTGACCCGGCCCCTTACGGCGATAAAATCGTCGGCGTCGAACCGCGCCTCTAACTGCTCAGCATCATCCCAGCCCCGGGCCTCGATGGTGCCTGTCTTGTCCTGGAGAGTGATGCACAGGTAGGGGTCGCCGTTGCGCGTCTCTCGCACCGACTTCGCGGCGGCCAGAAACGTCGTCTCCACCGCCGAGTTGTCGGTCAATTCCGACACAAACACTTTCGATCTGGTCATCGAATCGCTCCAAAGCATTATTGACCGCATTCCGTTCCACCAACGTGTAGCATAGCCGCGACGGCTGCGAAACGCAGGGGGGGCCGGGACAGTGTGGCCATGTGTGTAACCAAAAGGAGAGTGCGAGATAAGGGCGATTAGGGGATTTGCACATTGGCTTTGGGATGAAAACGCTACCGCAGTGTTGTTTCTGTGTTGAATACTTCGGGGATGCCCTTCGACCAATAGGAGGGACACAACGATACAACTGTTTTTTTGAAAAGCAGCGACGCCGTGCCACAATGCCGTCGAGCTGCGCCAGAGAACAAGGATGTTCCAATTCGCAGAGGAAAGCCGTGACACATCGAGACGAACACCCACCTTCTTCGCAACGGCGGGGATTGCAGACCGACCCGGTCCACCAACCGGGGGCGGGCGGCGAGCCCGTGCCTGATTCCGGTGAACAGTCTGCGACGATCCCGTCAGACAAACCCAGGATGCTGGCACGCCACAGCACCGGGGCCGTCGTCAAGATCTGCAAAAGCTGCATGGTCTCCCAGAAGATGGGCGGTCAGTTCTGCGTGGATTGTGGTGAAAAGCTGGTACCGATCCGATCCGTCAAACAGAGCTGCATCGGCGACGTCGTCGGCGACAAATACACGATCGTCGAAAAGATCGGCTCTGGTGGGATGGGCGATGTCTATCTGGGGCTCAACGAAACCATCGGCCAGAAGGTGGCCATCAAGTTTCTCAACGAGAAATTCACCTCCGACGAAAGCATCATCCTGCGGTTTCTCAACGAGGCCCGCTCCTACTGCATGATCAACCACCCCAACGCGGTGACACTGCTGGACTACGGGCAACACGACAACGGGGCGCTGTTCCTGATCACCGAGTACATCAAAGGGAAGCAACTCACAGAGCTGGTCCAACAGAACGCACCGCTGTCGTCGGGGACCATCATCTCAATTGGCGCCCAGGTCTGCGAGGTGTTGTCCGCGGCGCACCGCCAGGGGGTGATCCACCGGGACTTGAAGCCCGACAACCTGATGCTGATCCCGGGCGCCCGCGGCCAATACGCGGTAAAGGTGCTCGACTTCGGTATCGCCAAAATTGCCGACGATAACGTCGAAAGCCCGATGACGGAGACCGGCTCCGTATTTGGCACCCCGGAGTTCATGTCTCCAGAGCAGGCCCGGGGCCATGAGGCAGATCCGAGCACCGATCTCTACTCGTTGGGCGTGATTCTTTACTACATGGCCACCGGAAAGCTGCCGTTTTCCGGAGAGACGAAGTTCGAGACGCTCCACCAGCAGATCCACACCGAGCCGACACCGCCGTCGAAGCGGGCGAATGTCTCCATCCCCGCGGCGCTCGAAGAGTTGATCCTGCGGTGCCTGGCCAAGTCCCCGGACCGTCGTCCCGCCGATGCCGATGAGATCGCCGCGGCGCTGGAGTCGATTCGCGACAGTGGCCCGCACAGCCGGCACACCGACAGCGGCGAGAACGTCACGTCCAATCACGCCGCCGGTGCTGAGGACTTTGATTTCTCGGAAGCAGAAACCGCCAACGTCGCACCGCTTCAGTTGGACGCCGATTTCGACGATGACGGTGAAGCGACGGTGGGCATCAGCTTCGACGACGAAGACCGGGCTCCGGCGGGGCTGAATGACGAATTCGACGAGAGCTGTGACGGTGGATTCAGCGGACGGCTCGACGAAGTCCCCGATACCACCGGTGAGATCGCACTTCCCCGCGCCCGATCCCGAGATGACAGCCCCCGCTGGAAACGCTCGGCGATCATCGGTGTGGCAGCGACATTGGTGATGATCGGAGGGGTGATGATGTTGGCGTCCGGTGACGACGAGCCCGACGTGACCGAGTCGCCCCAGACGGCGTCGCAAGAAGTGAGTGGAAACATCGCCGACGCCCGTCACGCTGCGGTGCTCGGCACGGCCGATCACCTGTTGGACACAGGTAAGCTGGGCGATGTCGACGGGCTTCTGGCCAACCTGGACGAAGAAGCGCTCCCGGAGGCGTACCGCGACGACTACGACGAGCTTGTCACACGGGCAAGCCGGGCCAGAAACACAGAGATGCAACTGAAATCGGCGCTGAAGTCGGCCGATTGCGACCGCGCCGAATCTCTCCAGCAGCGACTGGAGGGCTTTTCGGTGGGGGCTGCCGGTGACCAGGCCGACGCCGTCGATGGCTGTGAGGCAGGCCCGGAACCGATGCCCCGCAGAGCTGACTCCGGCCAACGAAGCGAGCCTGCGAGTGCGCAAAGACAGGCGGCCCCGGCTGCCGAAGAACCGGCTGCCCAGGATGCCGCGCCCCGCGAAGTTACTGACGGAACCGACGAGGCCGATGCATCGGCCGAAAACGAAACCCCGGAGCCCACCGCCGGGCAACCGGCTTCCGACGACGAACCGGATGTCGGCGAAGAAGCCGAAGTCGCAGACGCAGAGACTGACGACGAACGGGGCGAACCACAACCGGAAGCCGACGACGCCGATGACTCCACCGAGGCCGTCGGCGATGCCGGGCCCGCCGACGACGGTGCCCATTCCGGCACTGTACCTGACGAGGCCAACGACCAGCCGGCAGAGGACCCAACCGAGCAGGGCGACGAACCCGAAGAATCCGAAGAATCCGAAGAGGAGCCTGCCGACGACGATGAACCTGCCGGGCAACACGACGGACCCGCCGATGCCGACGAGGCAGCAGCAGACTCCGAGGACTCCAAAGAAGATGATGATGAAGACGTGGTGCTTCCGCCCAGCGAGCTTTGATACCGCTGCGGTGCACCCTCGAGGGGGGCGTATCTGCCCGCCCGTTACATCCCCGGATCTCCA
>SKMT01000168.1 GCA_007120915.1 Myxococcales bacterium
CATAGTTACCCTGGCGAAGTTGAACCTCTGCGGATTCAAACATCGCCGTTTCCGTCGCTTCCTGGTCCTCACAGCCGGCGGCGAGCAACATTACTACAAGCAGCAGGACGAAGGGCCATCGGTGCGTCCAGCGTTTTTCAGCAGGAATTGTCATGACCGAATCCACTTCATCTGAGGCGTTGCCTTCCGGTTTTGTAGCCCTGGTGGGCAAGCCCAACGTGGGCAAATCGACGCTGATGAACGCCATTTTGGAGATTAAGGTCTCAGCGACGACGTCCAAGCCCCAGACCACTCGGAATCGAATCTTAGGAGTGCAGACATTCCGTGAAAAGGGCCAGATCTGTTTTGTGGACACGCCGGGGATTCATCAGTCGACGCGGCGGTTGAATCGAGCGATGACCGACAAGGCGCTTCGCAGCCTCCAGGAGGTCGACCTGGTGTGCCATCTGGTGGACGCCCCCAGGATTATCGCCTGGCAGCAAAAGGGGGGGCGCGAGGGGCTTCCCCGCGAAGAGGAGTTTGTGCTGGACCGGCTCGCCGAACGGGATGTGGACGCTGTGTTGGCGGTGAACAAGATCGACCTGGTCGACGAGAAGCTGGAGCTGTTGCCGCTGATCGAGTCGCTGGTGGATATGTACGACTACCTGGACGTGGTGCCCGTCAGCGCGCTGACCGGGGAGAACCAGACGACGCTGGTGGACGTGATTTTGGGTCATCTGCCCGAGCAGGGGCTGTTGTTCCCGGAGGATACGATCACCGACAAGGCGGAGCGGTTCATCGCCGCGGAGTTTGTGCGCGAGCAGGTCATGGAGAAGACGGATCGCGAGATTCCGTACAGCGTCGCCGTGGAGGTGGAGACGCTGGAAGATGACGAACGAAGGGACCTGATCGACATTCGTGCCGTCATCCATGTGGAGCGCGAAAGCCAGAAGGGCATCGTCATCGGCAAGGGCGGCCGCCGGCTCAAAGAGATCGGGAAGGCGGCGCGCAAAGAGTTGGAGGACTTTTTCGGCAAGCAGGTGTATCTGGAGACCTTCGTTCGGGTGCAGCCGAGTTGGAGTGAGGATCCGCGGTTTTTGCAGCGGTTGGATTATGAGTAGGCTTTTGGTTTGCGCGGTGCCCCTCCGCCTCACATTCGTTCGGCACCTCCCCACTCGTGCCTCGTGGGGAGGGAAGCCGTGCAGCTCTCAACCCCAGGAGACCCCAATGAGTTACATGATCGCTATCGTCGGCAGACCCAACGTGGGCAAAAGCCGGCTGTACAATCGACTGGTGGACGACGAGAACGCGATTGTCCACGACTTCGCGGGGGTAACAAGAGATCGGCTTTACGGCGATGGGAGTTGGTATGACCGCTCGTACACCGTGGTGGACACCGGCGGGTTCTTGCCCACCGGTGGTGACGCGGTGATCGAGCAGATGCGAGGCCAGGTTCAGATGGCGATCCAGGAGGCGGACGCAATTGTGTTCGTCGTCGACGGTCGTGCCGGGCTGACGACGGCAGACGAGGAGATCGGCGATCTTCTTCGGCGAAGTGACAAACCGGTGTTTCTGGCGGTCAACAAGGTCGACACCTGGACGGAGCAACAAGACTTTTTGATCGACTTCTACGAGCTGGGGTTGGACCCCTATGCCATCAGTGCCGAGCACGGGATGGGGATTGAGGAGCTGATGGATGATGTGACCGCCGATGCGCCGCGGGACGACGAGCTGGAGCCGGAGCCCTTTGCGCGGGTGGCGGTGGTGGGCCGGCCGAACGTGGGCAAATCGAGCCTGGTCAACGCCTATCTGGGCGAGGAGCGGCTGTTGACCAGCGACATTCCGGGGACGACCCGGGATTCCGTGGACACCCGGATTACCGACGGAGAACGCGAGTATCTGATGATGGATACCGCCGGGCTTCGCCAGAAGAGCAAGGTCACCGAGAAGCTCGAAGAGTTTGCGGTGATGCACGCCATCCGCAGCATCGACCGCTCCGATATTGCACTTCTGGTGCTGGACCCGACCCGGGAGCTGACCAAACAGGACAAGCAGATCGCCTCGGTGATCCAGAACCGGGGGCGCGGATGCGTCATCGTGGTCAACAAGTGGGATCTGATCGAAAAGACCGCCGAAACGGCCGGTGAATTCACCGGTTACCTGCGCCGGGAGCTGCAGTTCGTCGAACACGCTCCCGTCGTATTTTCCTCCGCCGAGACAGGTCTGCGGCTCGGCGATATCCTGGACCGGGTCGACGAGGTGTTCGAGCAGTACAAACGCCGCATCCAGACCGCGGAGGTCAACAAGTTTCTGGAACGGGCCATCACTCGACATTCGCCGCCGACGCACAACAACAAGCGCCCGAAGTTCTTCTATGCCACCCAGGTCGCGACCAGGCCTCCGGCGTTCATGTTCTCGGTGAACGACCCGGACGCGGTTGCGCCGGCGTACCGGAAATACCTGGTGGGACGGCTTCGCGAAGAGTATGGTTTCAGAGGTGTTCCGATTCGCACGGTGATGCGCGCGCGGTAAGGATAAAGAGCCGATGAAGTTAGGAGCGTTCGAACTCGATGAGCCTATTGGCCACGGTGGGATGGGAGCGGTGTGGCGGGGAACCCACCATCAAGAGGACATCGACGTGGCGGTGAAGGTGATGCGCCCGGACGTGATGGACGACCCGGACTACAGGGAAGCCTTCGACCGGGAGGTGCGCTCGGTGGCGTCTCTTCATCACCCGCACATTGTGACCATTCTCGATTTCGGGCGGGTTCCACCGGATGTGGCCGATGCAGCAGGGGAGGCGATCTCGCGGGGCGCGCCCTATCTGGTGATGGAGTACGGCCACGGCGGCGGGGTGCACGAATACATGGCGGATATGCGCTGGCCCGACGTACGGGAGCTGCTTTTGATTACGCTCGATGCGCTGGCTCACGCACACGCCCGGGATGTGATCCACCGTGATCTGAAGCCGGAGAATATTCTGGTCGGTTGCGGGCCGAACTGGGACGTGAAGCTGACCGATTTTGGGCTGGCTCATGCCACGGATCGGTTTCGGGACTCTGGAACGGTGGAAACGGCCTGGGGAACCCCGCAGTACATGGCGCCGGAACAACTTCGGGGATTGTGGCGCAACTACGGGCCCTGGACGGATCTGTACGGGCTGGGGTGCATGGGGTTCGAGATGATCTGCGGGCAGTTTCCCTACGACGGGGAGGCGATGGTCCAGATCGCCTATGCTCACATCGAAAATCCGATCCCGCGGCTGGAGCCACGCTTCGAGGTGCCGGAGGGCACGGAGGCCTGGATTCGACGGATGCTGGCGAAGGAGCGCAAAGACCGGTTTGAGCACGCAGCAGACGCGGCGTATGCGCTCGCCCAACTTCCGGCTCTGGAGGACCGGGAGCGCTTCGGTGTGCTCTTCGAGCCAGAAGACGAGGGCGAAGAGCAAGCGTGGGAGCCAGGGGGGCCGGCGACGGTGGTTTTGCCCGATCTCGAACAGGCGGCGCGTGCTGACTCCCAGGAGACTCGCCGGGGCACTCCCCCCGACCTGACAGGTTCCGGATCGCCGGAACCGATCGAAGCGGATCCGACGGAGGCGGGGCACGAAAAGACGGCGCCGCTTCCCACGCACTGGCGCCGTGATCGAACGGCGAAGATTCCGGACGAACTGATCGGCATCAGCCAGGACCTGTTCGGGCTTCGGGCGATACCGCTTGTGGACCGGAACCCGGAGCGCGACGGGTTGTGGCAGACGCTTAAGCAGGTCCATCGCGATCAGCGGGCCCGACAGGTGGTGCTGGAAGGTGCGGCGGGCACGGGCAAATCACAACTGGCAAAGTGGTTCTGCCGCCGCGCCCGAGAGGTGGGAGGAGCCCGGGTGTTGAAGGCCTATCATGGCTCGCACGGTGGCCCGGCCGACGGGCTGGTGGCGATGGTGGAGCGGTTTCTTCGCTGTGCGAAGCTGAGCGAAAAGGATCGGCGCAATCATCTGGCCGAACTGTTGCTTGCCGAGGGGCTGGCCGGGAAGTTCAACCTGGAGACGCTGCTGGCGCTTTTTGAGGGACGGGGCGCTGATGGTGCTGCGACAGACCGACGCCAGGAGAATAGCCCCACCGGCCGAAGCGAACGGTACGCGATCATCTACCAGATGCTGTCGCTGATATCGCGGCGGCGCCCGGTGGTGGTGTGGCTCGACGACGTGCAGTGGGGCTGGGATGCGCTGGGGTTTGCCCACTATGTGCAGCAGCGCCAGGCCGAAGAGCCGGCGGCGATCATGGTGGTGATCACAGTGCGCAAAGAAGCTCTGGAACAGCGAGCGACGGAACAACGGCTGTTGCACGCTCTGAAGGGGCGTGACGGAGTGGAATCCGTCGACGTGGCGCCGTTGTCGCGGGAAGACACGGAGGAACTTCTTCGCAATCTGTTGCGCCTGGACGAACAGCTTGCGCAGCATGTGCTCGATCGCAGCGAAGGGGTACCGCTGTTCGCCGTGCAACTGGTGGAAGACTGGGTCGCCCGCGGAAAGCTGGTGATGGGCGAGGATGGCTTTGAGCTTAGAGCCGACGCCGACATCTCGCTGCCCGATGACCTGCATCGGCTGTGGGACGATCGCATCGATGCTCTAGCTCAGCGGTGGGATCACACGCAGTTTCGCCAGCAGTTGGAGATGGCCGCTGCCCTGGGCAAGGAGGTCGACCACCAGGAGTGGGAGCAAACCCTCCAGTTGGCGGGGCTTCCCGAGGCGTCGAGGGTGGTCGAAGAGCTGGTCGAATATGACCTGGCCCGACCGATGGAGGGAGGATGGCAGTTCAGCCACGGCATGCTCCAGGAGAGCCTGGAGCTGCGAGCCCAGCAGGCGGGGCGCTGGGCGAAGTGGAACAGTTGTTGTGCAGTGGCCATCGCGGCGTTGCACGGGCTCGACGAACCCTACGTGGCGGACCGGCTTGCCTGGCATCACCTCGAAGCCGAAGAGATTGAACGGGGGCTCGAAGCGCTGTCGGTGGCCATCGAACAGGCCATCGAGCGAAGTGATTACGACCACGCCATCGACCTGATCGAGTGGCGCGAGATCGCCGGCGGCGGCAGTGAAGCTGCCGTGGAGGCGATGGGCGCGGTGGACCGAGCCTTCGTGGCGCTTCGCCGCGGTCAGTTCGGCGTAGCAGCGACACTGGCGCAGACGGTGTTGGATGATGACGATGTGAACGACGCTGAGCTTCGAGCGCGGGCGGCGCTGGCGGCGGGAGTAGGGCTTCGGGGGCTGGGCCAATTGGATCGGGCTGACCGACTGCTGCGGCAGGCCGCGGAGGCGTTCGACGAACAACAGCGGCGGTATCGGGCCAAGGCATGGCTGGAGTCGGGGCGGATTCAGGAACAGCGCGGCGATTACGAAGCCGCCTGGGAGCTGTTTGACCGGGGCCGGCAGTTGTACGAGCAGTACGGCGACCGCTACGGCGAGGCGCTGTGCTGGAATGCCGAGGGAGATGTGCTGCGGCATATGGGTCGGATCGAAGAAGCGACGGAGGCCACAGAGAGGGCACTGAAGCTGTTTCGCCGGCTCGGCAATATTACGGGCATCGCCGATTCGCTCAACGATCTGGCGGGGCTGCGGCGGATGCAGGGAGATTTCGACGCCGCGATGGCGCTCGCCGATGAGGCGCTTCGGCTGTACGACGCCGTCGGGTCGAAGCGCCGGGGCGTAGTGCAGTTGAACCAGGCGTTGATACAGATGGAGAAGGCAGAGATCAGCGACGCCCATGCGCTGTTCGAGCAGTTGGCCGAACGGTTCGAGAGGGATCAGCGAGAAGCGCCGCTTCTGGTGGCGACGGCGGGACTGGCCGCCGGCTGGGTGGGGCAGGGCGAGACTGCCGAGGCCCGCAGAGTGGTGAAGCTGCTTCGGGAGCGCATCGAACAAGCTGATAGCTCACCGCCGCAGCTCGAACCGCTGCTTCAGCTTGCGGTTCGGTTTGCCCGGGACGCCGGCGACGAAGGGCTGGCCGATGAGCTGAAGCAACTTGGGGAGGGGTCACCGGAAGGGGCGCAGGTGTGACCGGCTATTACGACGAACTGGGCAGATCCGATGATCCCGCCCGCGTCGACGGGTGGCGCAACCGACTGGAACAGTGGCTGCGATTCGAGGTGCTTCGGCGTGGCCTCGATATTGGTGAAGGAGCGTCGGTGGTGGACCTGGGCTGTGGGACGGGCCGGTTGTGCGGCTACCTGGGTGGCGGCGACTCCGTGCAGTATGTCGGCGTCGACCTGCGAGAAGATGCGATTGAATGGGGCCGACGGGACTTTCCGGATGCGACGTTTGTCATCGGGGGCTACGGCGATGGGCAGGTTGACGGGCTGGGGCCCTACGACTTCGCGGTGGCTGTGGGCGCGCTGGTTGGAGGCGATGGGGCGTCGGGGCGGCTTCGGAGGCTGGAGACGCTGGTCGACCGGCTCGACGAGCTGGGCCAACAAGGGTGGGGGCTGTGTGTGTTGGACCAGGATGAGCTTCGCGAGGATGTGGTGCGCAGTCTGGAGCCAGCGCTACAGGGGGCGACGCGCGGCGAACTTGATCAGGTGTCGCGAACCCGGGGGCTGGAGGTGGTCATCGACGCCGATTCGTGGGCCGGGGAGCTGTTCTGTATGGCCGTGCGTGGAGAGCAACGGGAGGTGGTTGCTCGTCGTCTCGAAGGGGATGTAGCCCACCGGCGGGTGCTTCAGCGAGCAGAGGCGCAAGGGGGTGAGATCGACGACGTACAGCGGGGGCTGTTCTGGCTTCGGGCCGGCCGGGTTGAGCGGGCAAAAGAGATCGCCGACGCGATAAGCGCCGGCACGGTCGGGGCTTCGCTGCTTCGGGGAAGGCTGGGGTTGTAGCAGCCCAGACTGGTTCACCGGCGAGGCAAGCTCGCCGGGGTCCATAGCAGCCCAAACTTGTTCCCCGGCGGCCAAGGCACGCCGGGGCCGATGACAGCGGGTCGGGGCAAGATGTAGCAGCCCAAACTTGTTCCCCGGCGGCCAAGGCACGCCGGGGCCGATGACAGCGGGTCGGGGCAAGATGTAGCAGCCCAAACTTGTTCCCCGGCGGCGAAGGCACGCTGGGGTGGACTACTCCGAGTCCGACCAGGTGATGTTGTCGATGACC
>SKMT01000699.1 GCA_007120915.1 Myxococcales bacterium
GCCACCGCATGTAGCTGTACAGCACGTACAGCCCCACCACTCGAGCCCAGAACAGCGGCTCCGCCGCCGGCACGGCGGTGCCGAATCCCACTATGGCCTCGAATGCCGCCACGGGAACGACGGCTCCGATGCACAAAAACAGCGCCGGAATGCCGAGCACCCAGCGGGCGTGGTGGCGCGTGACGGTGACGGCACGGTGGACTGCTTCGGTGATCGACGCGCCGTTGGCCGCGAAGTACAGCGACGGTGCCAGGGTAAATGACAGAAGGGTCAGGGGGATGAACGTCCAGACGCCGAAGGCATCGAACAGCACAGAAAGTGCGATCAGAATGGCGCCGATCGCGATGTGAAGCAGCAGCACGGGCAGCAGCCGGGCGGCGGCGAGCGAGCAGCATTCGCCGATGGAGATATCAGATCTGGCGGCGGTGCCCAGGTGGCGCAGCGGCCGGTACAGGGCGGTGCGAAAGGCGGTCAGAAGAAACATCGCCAACAGCCCGATGAGCAGCACCTTCGGGCTCGGCGGGGCGGCTTCGAGCAGGCGGATGACCGGTTCAAACAGCAGCACCGTCAGCACGCCGATGGCGACCGTGGTCAGCCCCCAGACCAGCCCCACCGGCCCGGCGGTGCGCTCCAGAAGCCGCCGGAAGACAGTGAAATAGCGCTGCGCGTCCAGTTGTGAGGTCGGCTGTGACTTATGGTCGCGGGCCATCGCCTCCTCCGTGGGGCTTGTTGCTCAGCGGCTGAGAGGATTGTGTGCGGCTCGTCGAAATTGTCGAGCAGACGGTCATGGGGATCAAGCGCAGCCCCCTATCCCTCGGCATTTTGACAGGTTCTCAGGAAATTAGGTATCCATCGCTACCATCAAACAAAGTGCTCTCCGACAGAATTGACTGACTTCTCTTTCTCAGGGAATCCCGTGACCCCTCCCGATATCTACGGCAGGCACCAGATCTCTCCCAGTGGCGGCGGGTATTTCCGCTATCCCACGTTCCACGGAAATCGGGTGGTCTTCGTGAGCGAAGACGACCTGTGGACCGTTCCTCTCGACGGGGGCGTCGCCCGCCGTCTGACGGCGACCAGGGGCTCGATGAGCCACCCCGTGTTTTCTCCCGACGGTGACTACATCGCCTACACCAGCACCGAGCAGGGCTGTCCGGAGGTGTTCGTGATGCCCGCGGCGGGAGGCGAGGCTCGTCAGTTGACCTTCAGCGGCGGCCACGACACCGAAGTCTTCGGGTGGAGCCGCGACGGAGAGTGCGTGTTGTTTCGCTCCAATCGAAGCGAGCCCTTCGCGAAGCGTCTGTCGCTTCACGAAGTGCCGTTTCAGGGCGGGCAGTGGCGCCGAAAGGAGATCGGAAGTGGTTACGGGCTGGCCTTCGAATCCGATGGGCCGGGCCGGGTGCTGGTGCGGCACACCGACGATCTGGCCTGGTGGAAGCGCTACCGGGGAGGCACGGCGGGACAGTTGTGGATCGACACCGACGGAGACGACAGTTGGCAGCGGCTGCTCCCCGACGTCACCGCCGGAATGTGCCGCCCCATGTGGATCGACGGGCGTATCTACTTCATCACCGACGAGGAGGGGACTGGCAACATCCACTCCTGCACTCCCGACGGCGACGACGTGCGGCGCCACACCTCCCATGAGGGCCACTACGCTCGGTTTGCCTCGCACCACGACACCACCGTCGTGTATGTGCGCGCAGGTCAGTTGTACCGGCTCGACATTGCCACCGACGGGGGTCCACAGCGCATCGACGTCGACTATCCGTCGCCTCGGCCCCATCTGAAACCGAAATATGTCGACGCAGAGGAGTATCTCGAGGACTTCGCTCTCCACCCCGAGGGCCACTCGCTGGCGGTGGGTGCCCGGGGAAAGACCTTCAATTTCGGCAACTGGGAGGGCGGGGTGCGCCAGACCGGCCGCCGCCACGGCGTGCGCTATCGTCTGGCGCGCTATCTCGACGGAGAGCGTCTGCTCGTCGTCTCCGACGAATCCGGCGAAGAACGCGTCGAGGTTCACAGCACTGCCGGGGGTGACGTGCAGGTCGTCGACACCGGGGATTTCGACATTGGAAGCCCCGTCGACGTCGCCGTCTCCCCGGAGGGCGACCAGGTGCTGTTGACCAATCACCGCCATGAGGTCGTCTACCTGCACCTCGACGACGGTACCCGACGCATCGTCGACGACAGCTCCATCGACTCCATCGCCGGCATCGCCTGGGCGCCGGACAACCGGCACGTTGCCTACGCCGTCCAAAACAGCTTCCACACCAGCATCGTCAAAATCTGCGATGTCGCCGGCGAGACCACTGCTGTCGTCACTGAGGGAGAGTTTCGCGACATCAACCCGGTCTTCGACCCGCAGGGGCGCTACCTTTACTTTTTGTCCTACCGACAATTCACCCCGGCGGTCGAACAGATTTACCGCGATTTGAGCTTTCCACAGGCAGGAAAGCCCTGCGTGGTGACGCTGCGCGAGGATGTCGATTCTCCTTTCCGGCAGACCCCGAAACCGCTGGATGACGACTCGTCGAACGGCGATGGCCCAAACGACGACACCGGCTTCGCCATCGACTTCGACGGCCTTCGGGACCGGGTGGAATTGTTTCCCGTCTCCGGGGGGAACTACGACGCTATCGCCGCGACGAAAGACCGCGTGTTCTGGACCGTTTTTCCCCCGCGTACGGAGTTCGATTTCGACGAAGACCGACGGGGAAAACTCCAGTACTACGATCTGAACAAACAGAAGGTCGAAGGGTTCGCCAAAGACGTCTCCACCTTCACGCTCGACCGGAGTCGAAAGACACTGGCGCTCAACGGCAAAGAGGGTCTGCGCGTCGTCGGCGCCTCCAGCGATGGTGTCGACACGAAAAAGGGCGACAGTCGGCCTGGGCGGGCGTCCGGTCTCGTTGATCTGAACCGTATACGTGTTGCGGTGGACCCACGTGCGGAGTGGTGTCAGATGTTGCGCGAGGCCTGGCGGCAGATGCGCGACAACTTCTGGCGCGCCGACATGAGCGGCGTGGACTGGGACGAAATCTGGGACCGCTACAAGCAGGTGCTGCCCAGGGTATCGACCCGCGGCGAGTTCGCCGATCTGGTGTGGATGATGCAGGGGGAGCTGGGCACAAGCCATGCCTACATCTGGGGCGGTGATTTTGAGACTCCACCCCAGTACCAGCCCGGGCTTCTGGGCGCTGACCTACGCTGGGAAAAACTCGACGGGGGCCGTGGAGCTCTTCGCGTCGATCGGATACTGCGCGGCGACCCCTGGGATACGAAGTGCCAATCACCGTTGATGCGCCCCGGCGTTGGCGTCGGTGAGGGCGACGCCATCGTCTCCATCAATGGTCAGCCGGTCACCGAACAGATCGCCGCCGGCGAGCTGCTGGCCTGCCAAGCCGGCCGCGAGGTCGAACTCGGCATTTTCGACAGCAATACTGATACGGAGGACGCCACGCGAACGGTCACCGTAAAGACGTTGCGCGACGAAAGACCGCTTCGCTACCGAGACTGGGTACGGATGAATCGTTCCGTGGTTCACGACGCCACCGATGGCAAACTGGGCTACGTGCACGTCCCCGATATGGGGCTGGATGGATTCGCCGAGTTTCATCGCCAGTTTCTCGTCGAACACCGCCGCGACGCACTCCTCGTGGATGTGCGCTACAACGGCGGGGGCTTCGTCAGTGCGCTGCTTCTCGAAAAGCTCGCCCGACAGCCAGTGGGATTTAGCGTGTCGCGTCACGGACCTCTCGCTCATCCCTATCCGGCCGAAGTGGTGCGCGGACCCATGGTGGCGCTGACGAACGCCCGCGCCGGAAGCGACGGCGACATCTTCAGCCACTGCTTCAAAGAACTGGAGCTCGGCCCTCTTCTGGGAGAACGAACCTGGGGGGGCACGATCGGGATCCGGCCTCGCCGACCACTGGCCGACGGAAGCTACACCACCCAGCCCGAATTCGCCTTCTGGTTCGAGGATGTGGGCTTCGGGCTCGAAAACCGCGGCGCCGTCCCCGACATTGAGGTTCCCTTTCCCCCGACATCAAAAGACGGCCCCACGGATCCTCAGCTTCTGCGAGCCATCGAGGTGGCGATGGAGGCGCTGGAGGAGGCAGTAATTCTGGAACCACCAGAAAAAGATACCCCCAATAACACCGAAAGCCTCTGATCCCGGGTGGGTGAACAGGGCCGTCGGCAAGTGGCAGTGCCACTTTAGACAGCGCAAGCGGTGCGCCCCCCCGGCGGCCTCGCCGCCACAGCGCCTGCGGCGCGTTTGATGGACTGCCGTCGGCCCGGCAGCGCGATCCAGCCGATTGACACCCCGTGGCCGGTAACTATTTCTTTAAATGCCCCGGTTGTTTTGCCTTTGAATTGAGTCAGATACAGACAGGAGGGACTTTATGGCCAAGGCGATTTATGTCTGCTCACGTACACCCCTGGAGGAGCCGGATTTTGCGGCGCTGCACATGGTGTGCGACAGGCTCGTTCCGTCCCATATCTGTCCGACACTGAAGATCGGGGGCGGCCCGCGAAGTGCATTCGGCATTATCAATCCGACGGAGTCGGTGCGCCTGGAGGACGGGAACCTGCTGCTGGGTCATCTCTTCGAAGACGATTCCTCCCGGTCTCAGCCGATGTCCGGGATTCCCGACGGCTCCTACGCCCTGTTTCGCCGGGACGACCGTCATTTCGAAGCCGTCGCCGATCCGGCGGCGTCCCGTACGATCTGGTATTTCAAAGACGATGAGCGGCTGATCGCCTCCACGTCTCAGCGCGCGATCATCTGCCTGTTGTCGAGCTTTGAATTCGACGAACGGGTCATCCCCTGGATGCTGTCGTCCGGAGGGCTGGGCCCGGAGTACTCCTGGGACCGGAGGTTATCTCGCATTCCCCCGGATTCGTCGGTGGTGCTGGACAAACGAAGCTGGCGGTTGACGCTGAACACCAACCGCAGCCGATTTCGGTTCACCGGTGGCACCGAAGAGGAATACCGGGCGTCGATGGTGTCGTCTCTCGACGAGATAATGGCATCGCTGGATGTCAACTTCGACACCTGGCGACTTCCGCTGTCGGGAGGATACGACAGCCGGGGACTGCTGTGCTTTCTGGACCGCAACCGAGAGTCGCTCGACAACGTCCGGACGCTGACCTGGGGGGTTGCCGATGCGCTCGACGACAGCCGAAGCGATGCCGTCGTGGCTCGTCGCGTCGCCGAGGCCTACGACGTCGATCACGAGTATCTCGCGATCGACGAGGGGGATGTGTCGTTCGAAAAAATCCTGGAGCGATTTCTGATCTGCGGGGAGGGGCGCGTCTCGCAGATTCGGGGCTACATGGATGGTTTGGAGCTGTGGCGGGGGCACTTTGAGAGCGGAACCGAGGGTGTCGTCCGCGGCGATCAGGGCTTCGGGTGGTTTCCGGCGACCTCACCGATCACGGCGCGTATCAGTGTGACAGGGGGACTGTGTAAAGACTTTGCCAACCTCGAGGACTATCGAAGTTATGGACTTCCACCCCAGCGGATGCCGCAGTATCTCCAGAAGCGCGAGGACGAGTCGGCGGCGACCTGGCGCGACCGGCTGTACCACCAGTATCACATCCCGACGATTCTCGCCGGACTCGCTGATCTGAAACTCTGCTACGTCGAGCAGGTGACCCCCTGGTTGTCGCGCCAACTTCTGGAGGAGGCGCGACGGCTTCCCGATCACCTCCGAACCAACAAGGCTCTGTATGCGGGGATCGTCGAATCGATGGGTCCCGACATCCCCTTTGCCACCGAGGATGCGACGCCGACCCGGCAGGACATCTTGTCGCGTCCGAGGGTCGTCGAACTTCTGCAGGATGAACTCCATTCGCAGCAGATGCGATCGATGCTGCCCCCAGGGCTCATCGACGATGTCTCCAGTGGAGTTCGGGCCCGAATAACCGTTGAGGAAAGTCCCATCAGTCGCATGGTTCGATCGGCGAAGAATCTGTTCCCCCAGGCGGTCAAAAACCGGGTTCGGGACTACGGGATGCGTCCTCGCATCGATGAAAACTTCTTGGCGCTTCGGATGTTGCTGATCAGCAGGATGACCTCGTTGCTCGAAGACGATGTCCGAAAGATGTCGAGGACGGATCTGGCGACCGATTCGGCGATCGAGATCGACGCTTCGACCCCTGATGACGACCAGCTCCCCGACATCGACGAGCCGACACCGTCTCCGGGCTAAAACACCAGATATGCCAGTGCCAGCCCCAGGTAGTTGCCCACCGCGTAGCCGAGTAAGCCGGCGGTCAGCCCCGCCAGGATGACCTGGCGGTTGTCGATGGCCTCGGCGACGGGGGCGATGAAGGCCGGTCCGTACACCGCGGCGGTGGAGGTGATGATCAGCGTGTCGACATCGATGTCGAACAGTTTCGCCAGGATGAAGTGGATGATGATGGCCCCGGCGATGACGATGACGGTGAACACGAAGATGGTCGAGCCCGTGGCGATCAGTTCGGTCAGATCCGTCCGGGCGCCCATGGCGACGCAGAACACCAGGATGAAGTAGTTGCCCAACTCATAAGAGCCCTTCAGGTTGCGAATCGGGCCGACCAGCGAGGCGAGGATGCCGCCGGTGGTCAGCCCCAGGAATACCCCGGGGATGGCCAATTCGCCGACGGCCAGGATCGTCAGCCCCACGCTGGCGACGACAATGGCCGCACTGAGTGCGAAGCCGCCGGTCATGTCGAGCCACGACTCCCGTAGGTTGAGGCCGTTATCACCGTCGTCGCCGTCGACGGCCGTCTGGGTGATGGGACCGTCGTAGGGCCGGTAAATCCGGGAGAGCAACGGCTTGGCCACGGTCAGAAGCACCAGCAGATAGGCGCCGCCGACGATGACGTCGGAGGCGTTCAGAAGCACGAAGGCCTCCTCGGAGACCTCCAGCGCCATGCCGATGCTCATCAAATTGGGGGTGCCGCCGCTGTAGACGCCGACGAGCATTCCCGCCAGTTTCCAGGCTTCGTCGAGATGGACTGCCATCATCTGGCTGGCGCCGAAGGCGACGATGGTCACGGCGACGAGGGCACAGGTAAACGAAATCAGCGTCGGCCGGCTCTCTGAGATCCAGGC